>NZ_CP049745.1 GCF_000760935.2 Rhodococcoides fascians A25f
TCCGGACGAGGGCGGGTAGTAGCGGTTCAGGGTATCGATCAGGGATTCGACGCTTCGGCAGTCCGCGGCCGCGTCGAGGGCCTTGTCGTAGGTGGTCCAGTAGTCGTCGATGTCGTTGGTGGTCATGGACTTTGCTCCTCGGTCGATGCGGTTCGGATGGGGTGTGGTGAGCGGGCCGGGTCAGTAGTCCTCGTCCCAGTGCTCGCCTGCGTAGGTGGGGTCGAAGTCGGCGGGTGCGTGGGCCGGGTAGCGGCGTCGGAGGTCGCCCTCGAGGTCGAGCCGGTCTTGCCAGTGCTTGTCGCACCTCGGGTGCGCTACTCCAATGCCGGACAGTGCGTCCCGGTAGTCGACGTCGCCGGTGCAATCGGGGCCGTCCGCCATGCAGGTGACGGCGTCGGTGTTCGTGGTCTCGGTCATAACTGTTGCTGCCCTTCGGAACTCGTGCCGGGTCGGTCTTGCGTCCTCCCCCGCGTTCTTTCGCCGTCATCTGGCGTGGGGAGAGTAGGCGGCGCACGGGAACGGCGTCCTGCCCCTGGGCCGGGAAGTTTTCAGCCGGAGGCGTTCGTGAAAAGTTTTCGGCGCCCGCAGGGCCGGAGCATCGCGGAGTCAGGGGTGGGTAAGGCGGGCCCGGGTGACGCAGACTCGCCGGCAGCCAGATGCCCGAAAGAACGATGCTCGTCTACGGTGCGGAGCGCAGCGGAGCTCCACTCAGGGGACACCGCAGGTGGCCGGTCGGTGCCGAAGGCGGGTCACGCGTCGAGCTGGTTGCCAGTGTCGGTTGATCGGATGATTCGGTGTCTGTCGATTGGATGATTCGTTGCCGTTCAATCTGATTGGGGCTATCTCGAAGGCATAGCGTCCGCTCTGGCATAGGTTTTTCTCTACGGAGTCAGGCGGTTCAGATGAGAAGATCGGTTATCTCGACAGGCAAGCTCAGGGGCGTGGTCGTGGCATTGCTTGCCGCTGGTGCACTGCTGTTGGGCTTGCCCGGATCGGCTGGCGCTGGGACGTTCAACAATCCGGTGGGCACGTTCGAGAGGGATGTGTCGACGACGCTGACGTACCCGAACGGTCATGCGAGCTTGAGGGTGAATGTGTGGTCCGATCGGGACTGTGGCGGCACGTTGTGCCGGGCCACGTATTCGATTCGGATGTACAACGCCGGTGGCGGGCTTGTGTACAGCGGAAATGTGCACACGAACGGGTACTACACCGTCGGGGGCAACGTGACTCGGATCGTGATCAATCGGGATTGTGGGTGCTCGGGGCACAACTACACGCAAAAGCAGTAGCCGTCCCCGTCCGCGATGTGGAGCAGACAGTTCAGCAGCGGAACACTGCGCGCGCTGCTTCGGCGGCCATTCATCGTGGCCGTGCCTGCGCAGGAGCTCGTTCTCGACGGCACGATAGATTCCGCCCCAGCCGGTGTCGAGGGTGCCGGCGCGGGTCGCCAGTTGCTCTGCGAGCGCGATTGCACTGGCGCGTTGGAGACTAGCGTCTGTGATCCTCGAAGGAATCATGGTCAATACCTCTTATCTCTCCGCACACCGCTCTGAATGAACGACGTGTCCATTCATTACGTCGCGAAAGCGGTGAAATTAGAGGATCGACAGTGGCTCGGTTCGGGTGGACGCCCGGAGGGCGGCCGGCACCGCCGGCAGGCGGACGCATGACGCTCGTCTCCGATTCGCGGCGTGGCCACTCCCGGTCGTGGAGCTCGTGCGGTGATTGTGCGGGAGCGACGGGCGTGGCCACGCTCGGTGTCGCGGTACGCGCTGGGCATCGGCCACGCCGGTTGTCGCTGCCGATCGCGGATTCGTTGGCAGGTACGAAAACGGCGCACGACCCGTTGTTCTCGTGGGTCGTGCGCCGTTTTCGTGCGGGTGTCAGATGCGGTCGAGCTCGAAGACCAGTGTTCCGGACGAGTTGTAGACGCCGAGGTGGTCGTCGCCGTCGGGTTGGACGAGGTAGGTCGCCGTGTTCTCGCTCTGGCGGACCTTCATCGTGTAGTAGCCGTCGGCTTCGTCGTCCGAGAGTGTGCAGTACATCGGGCCGCCGATGTCGACGCTCATCATGCCTTCGCAGCTTCCGTCGTCGTAGAAGTAGACGGTGCTCGATGGACCGGTGGAGTCCCACATACCGGTGATCTCGGGTGCCGAGGAGCAGCCGGTGAGAAGGGCGGACCCTGCGACGGTGAGCCCTGCGAGGAGGGTGGTTGTCTTGTTCATTGGTCAGCCCTTCGCCATGCCCGCTGCGGCCTTGCCTACGAAAGTGGCCAGAGTCGCAGAAGTGTCCTGGAAGTTCACATCGGTGTAGAGGCCGTGGTACCAGCTCTTCTCGGCGGCCTCTTTCGCGTTGATGCCACCGAGGCCGACGGAGTTGAGGTCGCATACGGGATCTCCGACGATGCATGCAGACAGCACGGGCGCGCCCGCAGGGTATGCCTCGCGCTTGCCGAGCGAGCCACGAACATTCCACCCCCGGCCAACTGTGGAGAACACAGTGTCATCGCTCGGATCGAAGTCGGCCGACGTCGGGGCCGGGCCATTGTACTGATACAAAGCCGACCGGCCAGTGACGCCGGCCTCCTTGATGACGCGGTTGAAGGCGGGGTCGGCGAGAAGGGCGGACGCTGCGAGGCGGTCGGATCCGATCGGGCCGTTGCCGTTGAAGATCGAGTTGGTGAGGTCACCCGCGATGTGACTGCCTTGCGAGTATCCGAACAGGATGAACTTCGACTTCTTGCAGCTGTCCGCGTACGAGACGAGGGTCTGATAGGCCACGTTGTAGCCCTCGTCTTTGCTGACCTTGTACTCCGAGGCGTTGTACGCCAGCTTCGCCGCGGCGGCGTTCCAGTTGCCGACACCGCCCAGGCCCGTCGCACGGTAGTTGATGGCGTGGGCTTCGAAGCTCGGCAGCGTCTGGGCTGCTGCCTCGATCATGTCCGCAACTTTGGGCCCGTAGATCGAGTCGTTGTCGGTCTTGCCCGGGTGGTGGGCCTGCCCTTCGTTGGTGCCCGGCACGCCGATGCCGATCACGTCCGCGCAGTTGGAGTCCTGCGCGTTGGCCGGTGCTGCGGCGAAGTTCAACCCGCCGATGGCCAGGCATCCTGTCGCGGCGACCACTCCCATTTTTCTGCGCCACTTGCGGTTTGGACGCTGTAGAGCTTCTTGCGATGTCATCGCATTCCCTCTCGGTCACCCCGTTGTGCGGGTTCCATCACACTGTGCGATGTAGAGAGAGCGTAAATGGTCTGATTGCGTATACGCAAGCCCTAGATAAATTTTGCTCGTTTATGGGTTGACAAGGGATGCGATCATGGAGGGCGTATACGAAAGCTGAGAAAATACTTAGGAAGGTGGCTCAGCGGTGGTTGCTAACGCGCCCCAGACCGTCTGCTTCCGCGCCTCCGACGACGAGCGCGCGCTTGTTCAGCGAGTTGCCGATCATCACGGCACGAACATGTCCGCGTTCGTGCGGGAGATGATGCTCGAGATCTGCGAGCGGTACATCCGTGATGTGGGCGAAGAGCAGTTCGCAACGGACATCGCAGATATCGAAGCCGAACGAGAACGCAAGCGCGTCGAGAAGGAACAACGGGCGGCCGCAGCGGCAGAACGGCAGAAAGCTCGCGAGGAGCAGGCGGAGCGAAGCAAGAATTTGGTCGCGTCTATTGCCCTTCAGTCGACGACCAGGCAGAATCACTGACCCCAGGTATGGGACGACGGAGGGGACCTGCTGTGAATCGAAAATCCCAGTTGCGCGTGTTTGAGAGCGCGCTGCTCGCAGTCACAGCATCGTTCGCGAATGCTCGGCGTATCAACTCCGTCGATGTCGACATGACGGAACGGGTCATGCGCTGGCAGATCGAAGACCACCGTCTCGAGCATCGACGCACGTCGATCCACAACACGACGCAGCGGACAGGTCCAGAACCCGGAGAAGGATCACTACGTCGTCCACGCTCGGCCCCTGCAACCCTCGACACTCTGCCCGTAGACACTGCATCGTCCGACGACGTTATGGCTTTCAGGAACCATCGACAGATATTGGATCGGGCATCGGAATTGGACAGGACTGCAACAAGGCCACTGGTTTATAGCCGACGTCTGGTGCATGAGTCTGATACACGCGCCGTGCATCGGGCTTTAGCGACGGCGACCTGCTAGCCGCAAAGGGTCCGGTGCATGCGTCAGATACACGCGTTCATGCACCGGGCTTTAGCGACAGTCGCCGCATAGGCAGAACGGTCCACGAATAAATGGTGGGGCGCTTTCAATTGAAAGCGCCCCACCTTTTATATATTCGACCTACGCGCTATTGCAGGTTCTCGGCGGTATCCGGAAATAGTGTCGGCCCGAGTTCGATGTTTGTCGAGTGTCGAATGTCTTTGTGCATGGAGGTGAGTTCGATTAACTGATTCAACACCTCGTCGATGGACTGCTGGGCTGCACTTATGGCTTCAGACGCGTCAGATGCGCAGTGGCGGCCCAGTTGAACGAGTGCGTCTCGCATCTCCCCTGCCAAAGTCATGACATGCCTGGTTCTGGTGACCGTGTCCGGATGCGCGAGGTGGACATATAGCTGCATCTTTCTCATCGTGATCGCAGCTACGCTCCGCGGGTTGGAGAATTCATCGGCATTAACGGCAATCTCGGCGGTGTTGAATGAGAACTCCTTTCCGATATTGAATTCCATTTTTAGATGGTTGAATGCTTTTGTAATCGTCGCGACCGAGTCAGCCATGGCTGAGGGCTTGTTCAATCGGTCACTGACATCTGCGGGGGGCTTGGCCGGTTGTTCCACCCGGAGAGTATTGCGCAGGTCGGCATGTACGTCAGCGCTTCACCGAGGACGGCTCACGGTTCGAACCGCCTGGCATCACTGGAATCACGGTCGAGTGGGCCACATTCGGCCTTCGAGATCGAGGACGACAAGGCAGTTTTACGCACGAGAAAGGCACCTCGCGGGGGTTGGAATCCCGTTGAGGTGCCTCTCTGCAACATACCCACCTGAATGAGGGAACCAATATCGCGTCGAAACTATTGGTTCGGCCCCTCACTCCTGGCCCTCCGACGTTCCGGGTTTGGACCCCGATGCCGTTAGGTCGTGGTCGGCACTACTGCATTGCCGCCGCGTCGCTTCCCGGTATGAAGCACAGGCCAGGCCTGCCTCTCTCAGGCTATCAGAAGCATCGTCGAGAGGCCCGCGGATTGATCTCAGCCCCGCACGGTCGAGGCATTCGACTTCGCCGCTGCTGGACCACCTGAGGTCGCTTGACTCGCGTCGGGCGATACCCACGGGGCCGGCTGCTGGAACGGCTGCGCGAGTCGATACCGGTTGCGTCGTACCGTTCGGAAGGTGACGGAGTCCTGACTCTCTGTCACGTCCACTGTGAGGACGCCTCGTTCGACTAGCTCGGCTAGTCCTCGTTTTCGGCTCGATCGGGAGATCCCGTAGCGGTCGTCGAAGTAGCTCCCGACGATGAAGAATTCGGGATCCTCGGCTCTGGTCATCGCGAGCGAGCATAAGTACATCGCCACGCCGGCCCCGGAGAGGTTTGCGGCCAGCCCTTCGGTCCAGAATGCACGCGGGATCGGCAGGTAGGGCTCGGTGTTGTAGGGCGGCTTATAGGGAACAGGTGCGCCGCGGCTGTCGATGGGGCGCGATTCGTTGTGGAGCTCGATCAACGTTTTGGGTCCGATGGTGTGCAGTCCCACCAGGCGTCTATCGGCCAGTTCGTGCAGGGCGTCCCGCACAGCTCGGGCACCGTCTCCTCGTGGGTCGTCGCTGCGACCGATCAGTTCGGCCCAGTAGGCGGCGACACGGCTGGTCGTGTAGGGCTCCCGCGCTGTAACCCAGATCAGCGAGAGTAGGAGCGAAATCCTGAGCGCGCCTCCTTGCCCACCTGCTGCGCCTCGTGTGCGCAGCAGGCTCGCAAGTGGAGTGAGGTCCTGGCTGCCGAGCTCGCGTTCGACGAAGGAACGGCGAAGTGGACAGGTGTCGCGCTTGACCGCCGCTGCCGGGGATTCTCGCCGGACGGTTGATTCGACCACTGTCTTCGCCCTTTCCGAATTAAGCCTCGGTGCGGTAGCCTGATGGTTCTGCGAGCGTACTGACGCGCCGACGGGGAGTACCTCTATTGGGGTTCCGTTAAGGCTATCACTAGTGTCGCGTTAACGTTGCCTATGCGGTTCAGTGGTTTCCTGGTCGTTCAGAATGCTCTAACCAGGGCCGTGTCCCACGACGGGGGGACCGGCTATCGCGCCGCTTCGGCGTGCGCGAAGGACCCAACGGACCGAGTGGTATGAACATCGCTATGAAACGTGTCGTTTTGGCTGCGGTGGTTGCGGGCCTCACTCTAATTGCAGGCTGCTCCGGTTCCGCAGATGACGACGCGGCGGACCGAGCCGATTCACCGTCCGCGACCTTGTCATCGACGCAGGCAGCAACGCCGTCATCGACCGCCACTACGCCTGAACCGGGGGCCGGAAGCATCTCTTTCGACTGTTACTTAGGTCCTGGGTATGAGAAGAAGGGGACCTACAGGATCTATCCCAAGGATGGCCTGTTGGACTTCAGAGCGTTGTGGGCGACCAACCCGCATTCATGCGATATCCGCGCCGATGCCGTCATGGCCACCACCGATGCAGAGAAGGCCGCCTACGCAGCGTCCGGATACGACAATGGCGGAAGCATCAAGACTCTCTACACGATCTGCGCAGAGAACGATCCCGACGATGTACGTGCGCAGCCGGGGTTTGTGCTCAGCGGTCCGCAGGCCAAAGAGCTGCAAGCTGCGCTGATGCTTTGCCCGGGACACCCGCAAGCGCCACTTTGGAACGCTGCGCTGGGCGACGCCGCAGTGAACACCGAGCTGGAAGCGTCCGGTCAGCGATTCGGTAACGGTACGCATCTCGTCAATGCCGAGATCGCCCCCGGCACTTACGTAATCGAGGGAGAGATCGAAGGCTGCTACTGGAGTCGACAGGACTCCAGCGGGAACACGATAGACAACGATTTCATCCCCAACGCTCGCCGCGTTCAGGTCACCATCGACCAGTCGGATTACGCCTTCGACTCCAAGGGATGCGGCACGTGGTCGCCGGCATCGTGACCCAGCGAAGCAGTCGCACATCTCGTTACGACAACCCGGCAAGCTTCGAGGCCGAGGACGCGACTTCGACTTCTTCGCAGATCCGCGCAAGCGGCTCGCAACTCAGGCCCTAGCTTTCGCCCCGCTGCTGGTCGTCGATGACGTTGTTCGTGAGCTCGATCGTGGCGAGATAGAGCCAGAAGATCCAGTCCAGGTAGTAGTCGGGGTAGTCGGCCTTCTGGTCTTCGGTGTGGTGGCGGATGTCGAACTTGTTGGCGATGTGAAACAGCTCGCCGGCATGAGTCTTGTCCAGAGCGTCCGCCAGTACATTCTTGCGTCGAGACTCCAGAACATCGGCGAGATCCTTGGCTGCCGAACGCTTGTCGGTGCGGGTGGCACCCCGCCGGCGGAACTGCTCTACGCCGTGCTGGACTCGATCGACGCTGGGCGTGGTCCTACTGGTGGCGGCGTCGATCAGGTCGTTGCGTGCGTCGTCCGAAGTGGCGACAAGACGGCCCTCTTCGGCACCGTCCTCGGCAAGGCGGAGCCTGACGTTGTGTCGGTCGAAAAGTTTGTTGACACGCCAGCGATAGACGGCGCGTCCGCTTGTCGAGTCGAATTGCTTTCCATGCCAACCGCATTCGTTGTAATGGTGCTCGTAGCCATCGCACGGGCGGGCCGCCGCGTCGTGTAGAACTTCGACGACGTCGTAGAACAGATCGCGATCGTCGATCAGCACACTCGAATCGAGCGGCCATGCGAGATCTACAGTCAAGTGTTGATACAGGTACCGTTCAGGCTGATTGCCTCGTTGATCGTCGACGCAGTCCTTGGTGAAGACACGATCGAAGTAGCAGAGGGCGTCCAGGTCGTTGACCAGGTCTAGGTAGCGGGCCACCAAGGTATCGAACGCCGCGGGCGACTCCGCGGACGTAGTGATGCCGCGGCGTTCTCGCCAGAGCGGCCGTCTAGCTGGCGGATCCTCGTTGAGCTGGTCGGCCTGCGACATGAGGTCGCGGAGGAACATATGCCGACGTGAGAAGACATTGTCGAGAGGCTTCTCCCCCCATTCCCGGCCAAGATTCTCAGGAAGCTCATTCAGATCGTCCAGGGGCCCGCACGTTGGAAAGTCGACGAACGCGTCACGAAGCAACAGCTTGCAGCGGTCGTCCCAATTATCCTCAGACCGTAGATTGAGCAGCTTTGCTGCCTCCTGTACGAAAAGTTTTCTCGGCCAACGCAGTTGGTAGTCAGCGTCAGCTACTCGATCGATCATTCCGGCACTGCTCCTGATGTCGAATTAAGGGTGACCGGTTTCTGCGCAGCCTGCTCGAAGTACCGATACAGAGTGCGCCTACTGACTCCCAGCACTTCTGCGATATCTCCGATCGTCCTGCCCTGGTTACGCATTCGGGTCGCTTCCCGCTTCTTGGTAACCGTGAGCGCGGGTGGGCGGCCGCCGACCTTCCCTCGTTCGCGGGCTGCGGCGAGGCCCGCGTGTGTGCGTTCGCGGAGAAGTTGTCGCTCGAAGCTGGCGAGTGCACCGAAGATGTGGAAGACAAGTTCCCCGCCGGCGGTGGTCGTATCGATCTGTTCGGTGACAGATGCGAACGCCACTCCCCTGGCCTTGAGGTCTGCGATGAGCTCGATGAGGTGTGGGAGGTTTCGGCCGAGTCGGTCGAGTCGCCAGACAGTGAGCACATCACCGGGCAGGAGGATCTCGAGCAGCTCGGTCAGCGCCGGCCTGGTGGTGGTGGATCCGCTCGCGGTGTCGGTGAAGATGCGTTCGCAGCCGAAGGCGCTCAGAGCGTCGCTCTGTAGATCGAGGTTCTGTTCGGCGGTCGAGACCCTGGCGTATCCGTATTTGTGGCCCACAATCGTCTACTGTGCCACAACTCATCGGTTTCGATGTTTTGACATGCAGTGGTTTAGCGCACGTTTTTGGCACTGCTCGGCGGCTGGTCGGCGGATCGGCCTGTCAGTTTCAGAAGACGACTGCACTAGTTCAGAAGACGACTGCACTTACCCACCACACGGGAGCGCCGGTCAGTAGCATTCATCCCGCCGAGCTACGCGTACAACCACCATATAGAACAGCTTCTGTGATCGAAAAGTCCTCGATCTACCAGTGAACATGATTGCCCTCGACACGTCGTGTGTGTTCCCTTGGAGTCTTTGACTTTGACGTAGCTCGTCACCGGTATGTTGAGTGCGCTTGTGCGCCAGACGTTCTATGCGTTCGATTCGAAGTATCCCGATTCACTCTCGACCTACTGCAGTGGGGTTAAATTGGGTGGCGCAGTTCATGTTCGAGTGTGGTCTAGTCGACTGCGTGTCGATGCGGCGTGGCAATGAACCTCGGTTCCGAGCCTGGTGCCCGCTCTGAGTTCGACGACAATGCTGTGTTCGGCGAAATGTTCAGCGTCTTGGTGACGCCGTGTGCCACGTACCCGTGTTGAGAAGATCGCGGTGGTCGGCGGATCGGGAATACCGGGCTTGATACGCGAACACAGGTGTCCAATCCGACCCGTTGCACGGCCGGTGCCGTCGTGGCCGGTGCCGTCGTGGCCGTTAGTCGAGCTCAACAACCGGGTTCGGTTGTTGAGCTGCAGCGCTGGCACATAGACACCTCGGCCTGCTGACCGAGAATCTCGAACGTACATCGGATCTGCTTGGGTCGATCCCTGGTCAGGCTATAGTGGTGTCCGGCGATGGATCTCCGCCGAGACCGCCCCGTAGGGGGTTGTCTGAACCGCCCCAACCCTGGGGCTGATGGCTCCTTTCCCTGAGTGGAAGGAGTCTGTCCATGAACGGCCATCACGACCCGAATCCGACCCTACCGGTCGATCCCGACAGTGCGCCCCCAAGCCCGCTGCATGCGCGAGCGTCCGCGATCGCCGCCGTCGGTGTCGGTGGATTGGTCGGGGCCCCGCTCCGATACCAACTCGGACTGTGGTGTTCCTCTGCCGCGAGTGGCTGGCCGGTGACGACCTTCGCTATCAACATCGTCGGGGCGTTCCTGCTCGGAATGCTGCTGGAGGGATTGGCTCGCCTGGGCCCGGACACAGGGTGGCGGCAGCGGGTCCGGCTGTTGGTGGGCACCGGGATGCTCGGTTCGTTCACTACCTACAGCACACTGGCCGTCGATACCGATCTGTTTCTGCGCAGCCATCAGTGGTGGGCCGCCGGCAGCTACGCGGCCGGCACCGTACTGGTGGGTCTGGTCGCCACCACCGCCGGAATCGCGATCGCCGCGCGACTGCGGACACGGCCCGCGGAGGCAACACAATGACGACACTCTGGATCGCCTGCGCGGGCAGTGCAGGGGCGATCGTCCGTTTTGTGCTCGACGGGGCCATCAGGCACCGCCGGGCGTCGGATTTTCCCTGGGCGACAGCGATCATCAACGTGACCGGATCACTGCTCCTCGGATTCGTCACCGGACTGATCCTTTTCCACGGACTACCCCAGGAACTTCAGCTGATCGTGGGCATCGGTTTCTGCGGCGGGTACACCACCTTCAGCACCGCCAGTTTCGAGACGGTGCGGCTGATCCAACGTCAGAAGTACATCGCTGGCGTGTTGAACGCGGTCGGCACCCTGCTGGTGACTGTCGTCGCCGGCGGTGCCGGTCTCGTCCTGGCTTCCGTATGAGGAGAAAACAATATGAGGAGAAAACAATGACCGAGGACGATCCCAGCCACGCCTCCTGCGACGACCTAGGGGACTGGCGCGCTCCGCTACAGGTGGACGGCCCCGCCGCCTCGGTAGAACCGGTGTGCCACCTGGTCGTGGGGTTCGACCGGCACCCAGCAAGCCACGCTGCCTTGACCTACGCGATGGACCTTGCCGGTCGACTGAACGCGTTCCTGCATGTAGCGCACATCGTCGACACCGATGACCTGCCGATCGACCCGGACAGCGACGACTGGGAACAACGCATCGCCGACGCTGTCGAACAAGAGCGCCGCGAGGCATGCGCGATGCTGGCCGCCATCCCCGGGAACTGGGCGTTCTACTCGAGGCGGGGCAACCCGGCTCGACTGTTGACCACGATCGCCGACGCCAACGACGCCCTGATGATCATCATCGGTACCACCCGCGGCGGGATGATGTCACTGGTGGAGAGGGCCGTCGGCGAATCGGTGTCCGCGACACTCGCCCGCCACGCCCACCGCCCGGTCCTCCTCGTCCCCGCTACCGATAGGCAGCATAGTGACGCAGCCCAAACACGCCGGTGACCCATCCGCCGCACCGGGTTCCCGCCGCGCGCTTCCAGAAAGAAATCCACCGAACCGCCACGACCATCGATGGGGGGCGTGTCGGTTCGTTGTCGCGTTCGGGACGGTCAGCATGCTCGCGGACTTCGTCTACGAAGGTGCCCGCTCGATCACCGGCCCCCTCGCCTCGCGGGGGGCTACCGCCTTCGTCGTCGGGGTGTGGTCACCGCATCCGACGAGGTCGCAGCGCTGATGGTGCGCTCGGTCTCCGGCCCGGTGGCATACACCAAGCCGCCGCTTCTGGGCGTCGACGTTTCCGGTTACGCCCACCCCGTCATCGCCGTGCACTTCCTCTGGATCGCCGGCGCACTGGCGCGTCTGCGTTCTCGTGATCGACGAACGGAGCGGCAAAGCCATCCGTTCCCCAGCCGAAAACCGATCTGCTCTACGACATTCGATTCCCGCGTCGCTCACCGTCGTTCCCGCAATCCAGGTCATCGCAGTGGCCGCCCTACTCGCCACCGGTCGTCGCCGCACCTGGCACCCCACCGTCCATCCCACGCAACCCAACCAAGGAAAGTCACCTATGTTTCCTGCTCGTCCGTGGATTCGGCCGTTTGCCGCCGCTCTGCTCGCATTTGCCGCACTGCTCGCCGCCGGCACTCTCGCCTCCACCACTGCTGTGACAGAGGCGGGTCTGCGGTTCCACGACCGTATCGCCCTTCATCGCGCCGGCTGGGCCACTGCCCTCGCCGAATTTGTCACGGACTGCGCACAACCGGTCGTCGGAATCGTGGTGGCGATCGGTATCGCCGCATGGCTCACGTGGAGAGGCCGACGGGTCGACGCGGCATGGGCCCTGGCAGTGATGGCATCTACCCTCGTCGTGTCGACAATCGCGAAATACAGCATCCGCGAACCCCGTCCCCCGCAACGGTTCTGGCTGATTCCTCCCGACACCGTGTGGTCGTTCCCGTCTGGACATACAGCGGTGGCTGCGGCCATGATCGGGCTTGTGGTCCTGCTCACCGCTCGGGCGCACGTAATTGTCCGGCGGTTGGCCCGCACGACATCAGTGCTGTTCGCGCTCGCCGTCGCTGCCTCCCGGCTGTACCTCGGCGTACATTTCCCGCTCGACGTCGCCGCGAGCATTCTTGCCGCCAGCACTGCGCTCCTCGCACTGTGGACCATGTGGTCGATCCCTCCGGTCCGACACTGGGTCAATGTCCGGCTCGGACCGACCCCTCAGGCAGCCTCACCCGACTGATCGCGGACCCACTCCGACTCCGAGCACTACGTGACGGGAAGGTGAATACAAGTCCGCCGTCGACCGTCCGCGGCTGGTAGCGCAGGTGAGGATCGTTGCCCACAACTCGATACCCTCAGGTTGGTCAGCCGTTGAGAGCGTGCACGCCGACGGGGCCTTCATCTCGCTGAGAGGCGTCAGGTCTAGACGGATGAGCGCCCGGACGTCCGGGCGCGGTCTCGCTGGGAACATGGCCCGACGTTAGCCCCAGCACCTGCGTGGAAGGTCAAGGATTTGACCTTCCACCCGACTCGAAGGTTTATCCTCGTGCGCATGTCCGCTCTGCGCATTTCACAGCTGTCATCGGCGACCGGCGTCCCGGCGACCACGCTACGGTTCTACGAAAGCGAGGGCCTGCTCCCGGCGGACCGTTCGGCGAACGGTTACCGCGTTTACGACGACCGCGCTCGGCAACGCTTGGCGTTCATCACCGCCGCCAAGAGCCTGAACCTGTCGCTGCCGGAGATCAAACTTCTCCTTCGTGTCTGGGAGAAAGACTCCTGCGCAGCAGTCAAAGCCGAACTCGGCCCCGCCATCGAGTCCCACATCGCGCACGCCAACGAATCGATCGCTCAATTGACCGCTCTGCGTGAGAGTTTGACCGACGCGCTGGCCCGGCTCGGGGACACACCCGACGCGCCGACGCCATGCAATCCGGACTGCACCTGGCTGATCTCAGCGAACACCGCGGTGGGCACCGCATGAACATATCGAGCACCACCTCGGTGGTGGCGTGGCTGGAGAAGTTCCAGATCCCGCTCTACCTGCTGGCCCTGCTCATCGGTGGCGGTGTCGGTTTGGGTGCGCCGTCGTCGGCGCATGCGTTCGAGATTGCTATCAATCCGGTACTGATCGTGTTGCTCTACGCTACGTTCCTCGCGGTTCCGTTCTCCGCCATCGGCGCATCGCTGCGCGACGGCACATTCTTGCTCAGCGTCGTAGTACTGAATTTCGTGCTCGTTCCAATCGTCGTATTCGCTCTGACCCGGTTCGTTGCTGCTGATCAGGCGGTACTCGTCGGTGTGCTGTTGGTGTTGTTGGCTCCCTGCATCGACTACGTCATCGTCTTCAGTGGGTTGGCCGGTGCAGCGTCGGAACGGCTCCTCGCGAGCGCGCCGCTGTTGATGTTGTTGCAGATCGCGTTCCTGCCGCTCTACCTGTGGTTGTTCGTCGGGTCCGAGCTGGTGGAGATCATCGACATTGCACCGTTCGTCGAAGCGTTCGTGCTGTTGATCGTTGTTCCTCTGGTGTTGGCGGCCCTGACGCAAGCACTTGCGCGTCGTCGGCGTATCGGCACCCAGATCATGGATGTGATGGCCGCGGCGATGGTGCCGGTCATGATGGCCACTCTTGCCGTCGTCGTGGCGTCGCAGATCGACGCAGTCCGCTCCGAAGGCTCCCAGCTGTTTGCCGCGGTGCCGATCTTCGTCGCGTTCCTGGTCATCATGGCGGTTGTCGGATGGGCGACGGCCAGAGTGACCCGCCTGGACGTCCCGGACGCTCGGGCCTTGATCTTCTCCGGTGCCACCCGAAATTCGTTGGTCGTTCTGCCGCTGGCGCTCGCGCTGCCACCAGCACTGTCTCTTGCTGCCGTGGTCGTGGTGACGCAGACACTGGTGGAGCTGATCGGAATGGTCGCCTACGTCCGACTCATCCCCTGCCTTGTCCCAGCTCACGCTGCGAGAGCACCGGTGAAGTTCGAAACAACTCGCACGAACCAAGGCAATCCTGGGTGACGAGAACTGGATAAAAGCAGGTGGCGTCAGTGAGGGTGAACGAACCACGGGATCCAGTGCCGCGACCCCGTTCCACTTCCCGCGAGCATTGAGCATCGAATGGGGACTTTTCCGGCAAACGCGCCTGTGGGCTCCGCGCCCGCTACGACTGCAGTCTCTACGCTGGCACCGTGCCCCTGCCGACCCATGTGACCGACCTGATCAGCTACGAATTATTGCTGTCCGTCGCCGAGCTGGGAAGCATCGGACGCGCAGGGGAGGCGCATGACATGTCGCAGCCAGCGGCGAGCGCACGCCTGAAAGCACTCGAAAGCCGCATCGGGGTAGCACTCCTGCATCGCGGGCAGCGAGGTGCCACCCTCACCGCAACCGGCGAACTGGTCGCCGGCTGGGCCGAGCGCGTCATCGCCGAAGCCGCCGAGCTCGCCACGAGCATCGCAATGCTGCGCACCGACCGCCACAGCCACATTCGTATCGCCGCAAGCCTCACCATCGCCGAATACCTCATACCGCGATGGCTCATCACACTGCGCTCCCACGACACTTCCATCACACCGACTCTCACCTCCGGAAACTCTGTCGACGTAGCCGCATCGGTGCTCGACGGCCGCGCCGACATCGGATTCGTCGAAAGCCCCGATCTGCCCAGCGGACTCCACTCGAAGGACGTTGCCCGCGACGAACTCGTCGTCGTCGTCGCCCCCGATCATCAATGGGCTCGACGAACGATCACGGCGAGCGAACTGGCCGCGACACCGCTGGTCACCCGCGAACCCGGGTCCGGCACACGTCTCGCGCTCGAACGTGCGCTCCGGACTGCGGGCCCACTCGCCGCGCCACTGCTCGAGGTGTCCTCCACCACTGCCATCAAAGCTGCCGTCATCGGCGGCCTCGCACCGGCCGTACTCAGCTCCCTCGCGGTATCCGCCGAGATCGCCGCCGGAACGCTGGCCCGCGTTCACACAGAGGGGCTCGACCTGCGCCGGTTCCTGCGTGCCGTGTGGCCCGCGGGCCGTGAACTGCGAGGACCGTCGAGCGACCTGCTCGTCGTCGCCCTCAAATCCCCGCAGTCATAACCTGAGGTTGGGACCGGCCAGGTAATCGGTGTCTACCGGTGACGACTGTGTGCGAGGACGCTGGAAGTCATGACCACGACAGCTCTGCACCGCTCCTCCATCACGTCTCGGCGCGGCGACGATACCGAGCGGCCGCGCAAGTGGCCGGTGCTCTCCGACCTCGACCACCCGAGCCAGATCTTCGAACACATCACCCCCAACTGGTTCGCCTCGGTCATGGGCACCGGTATCGTCGCCAACGCCGCCGCCACCCTGCCCGCCCACATCCCCGGACTGCACGTGTTCGCAACGATCGTGTGGATCGCAGCGTCGGTCGCCTTGATCACACTCTCCGGTGCCTTCGCAGTGCACTGGATCCGACACCGGCAGTATGCGCGTGAGCACGCCGCGCATCCGGTGATGGTGCAGTTCTACGGCGCACCCCCCATGGCGCTGCTGACCGTCGGTGCCGGGACGATGCTGCTGGGCAAAGACGTCATCGGAGCGGCGCCCGCAACCGTGATTTTTGCCGTCCTGTGGACCGCTGGCACAGCCCTCGGGCTGATCACCAGCATTCTCGTGCCCTACCTGATGATCACCGCCCACGATCACCAGACCGCCGTCGCACTCCCGGCGTGGTTGATGCCCGTCGTACCGCCGATGGTGTCCGCCTCCACCGGTGCGCTGCTGCTCCCTCATATCGCGGATGGGCAATGGCGCCTGGCCATGCTGTCCGGTTGCTACGCGATGTTCGGGCTGTCACTGATCATCGGAATGCTGACCATGACGCTCATCTACGGACGGCTCGTCCACGGCGGAATCCCGCCGGTCCAGGCAGCACCGACGGTGTGGATCACCCTCGGCATGATCGGTCAATCGATCACCGCCGCGAACCTGCTCGGCAACGATGCACCCTTGGTGTTCACCGGCGAGACCGCCTCCGTCGCAACCGGCCTGCACGTGTTCGGCATTCTGTACGGACTGACGATGGGCGGCTTCGGCGTCTTGATGTTCACCCTCGCAACCGCCCTCACCATCCATGCCGCCCAGAAGGGACTGACATTCTCACTGACCTGGTGGTCGTTCACCTTCCCCATCGGCACCTGCGTCACCGGTGCCACTGCCCTCGGCGGCGCTCTGGGGTCGGCCGCGGTCGAGGCCCTTGCAATCGGACTGTATGCGGCCTTGCTCGCAGCCTGGGGCACAGTCGCCGCCCACACTCTCCGCGGCAGCGTGCAAGGAAAACTTTTTCAACCCAGCGGAACCGACCGCCGGGTAGTACCCACTCGGAACGCTGATACCGAACGAACAGCGTTGATCCAATCGACCACTGACCCCGGAAAGGACTCACGATCACGATGAACACACCGAATGCAGACACACCGACTTCCGATACCCCGAGACGGGGCAGCCGCGGACGCGTCTGGGCACGAGTCACCGAAAATTATCTGACCTGGCTGTTGCTGATGGCGGGAACAGCTGCTGCGGGGGCCTTTCTCACGGCCCTCGCCGGCGGGTTCGAGGGCTGGACCGTCGTCGCAGCGATCGTGACAGTGGTGCTGTTCGCGGGATGTTGGTTCTCATATCGAGACGGTGCACGCCGGGGTGCCGCCGAACCACACATCATCCAGTACCACCCCGACAGCCCGGACGAGGTGATCGACATCGACACCGACACCGGCGAACGCCAGCCCCACCAGGACTGACCGGTCGGAGGCAGCAGCAGCACGATCCGCCCTACCTCAGCACAGTGCGGGGTTCAGGTGCCTTCTCCAGGTGCGTTGCGACCGACAGTGCTGCGTTGATCAACCGCTGGCGAGCAGCCGCCGGTGCGTGTGCGTTGCGAGCCGAGGGGTGCGGTGCCGCTATCACCGGGAGGAGGCGGGTGGGAGCAGATGCAGTGATGACGCGCATGTAGCCATCGAGAGCCTTCGCACCAAGAACGAAAACCACCTCCAGTTTCGGCAGCAAGGCCATAAGCTCGCCGACATATGGGCCCGCCTCACCGAGAACGGATGCCGTCGGCGATACCGGATGACCGGCGTCATCGAGCACTGCCCACGGCACAATATTCCACTTGACGCACTGCACCCGGTCGATACCCGCGTCGGCGAACACCGATTTCAGCACGGGGTTCGTTCGATCTGGATTGTCGAACGAACACATGTTGGTCCCGCCCGGACGTATCGTTTTCGGCCCCGGAGACTCCAACAGCACCAGACAGCGAGCCGCGTCGCCGCCGTCGTCGGGATCGAACAGTGGAATGGACCGTGCAGTGTCGATCCTCCATCGCAACACCGACGCATTGAGTGAGCGGACCGGGGCATCGTGCGCTCGGGCGTGCTTTCCGGACCACACGTCATCATCTGTCATACGCCGCACTCACTGCTGACCCACGCCACACGTACTGCTGGCCATGGGGAAACGCACCGTGAGCCGTAGACGCCAGCTCTCGGTGGCTCGCCTCGACGACCACTGCTGAGCGTTTGACGACTCCGCTGCCTGAACACACCTATGAGATAACCACGACAGGCCGTGTGGTGCCTATTGCACCCGTCTTCTCATCGACTTCGATTCCAGATCAGGTCGGATACCCCCTAGGGTACTTACATACCCCCCTTGGTATATGCCACAGTGGGTACCGAACCGACCGAAAGTATGCACGACTTTTCTGGAATGAGTCCGGAAAACGAGCGACGGACCGATGCGGTGCGGCGAACGCAGAGCCAGCGCGTTCGGACTCGGATGTCGATCCGGGGTACGTCGTCAGCGTCCCGATCTCACTCGACCGCGGTCCAGCCGTTCGGGCGGCCACGCGACCGACACGCTGTCCGAGGCACCGCATCGAAACCTGCCCGTGTCCGTGACGACTCGGTCTCAGCGAGAGGCCCGCGCGATCGTGTTGCCCGCCGGATCGTCGATCACGATCGAGTGGATGTCCTCGACAGAAAGGGACGTTGCGCCGGTCACCGCTGCTGCTCGGCTCGCGGTGACCGACCATTGAGCTGCTTGTTGTCGAGTCCCGTCGTTGCCGACCACTTGCAGAGTGAGGATGCCTGCGCCGGGGAGTTGTTGAACGTCGACGTCGATCGATGTGCCCCAGGCTTTCGTGGTGAGCTCGAGGTCACCTGTGGCCCCGACGGTGCTCGACAGAACGAGCGGGCGGGCACCCGCATCGTTCACCGTTGTCGAATCGTCGGAGCGGGCGAGGGTACTGAGCGGGACGATCGCCGCAGCGACTCCCAGAACGAGGGTCGCCGACACCGCAGTCCACACTCGCCGCCGCCTCTTCTCGGAGGTCCGTTGATGCCTCATCGCGCTCAGCAGGTGGTCGAGTCGCTGGTCTGCACCGGCCGTCGAGTGCACCGGTGAGAGATCTGCTGGCTGCCTGCGACGTCGAAGCACTCCTGCGACGGGTGCCAGGACGTCGATTTCGGTTCGGCAGGCAAGGCAGTCGTCGAGGTGTCGTCGTACCGCTGCTCGGTCGTCGCGCTCGAGTCCGTCGAGTACGTACGCCCCGAGCAGTGGTCGGATCTCGTCGTGCGCTGAGCTCATGGAATCAATCCCAACTCGTCGAAGATCCGGCGTAGGGCACGCACAGCGTAATAGGAGCGGGACTTGACCGTGCCGACCGCGATATCGAGGTGCGCGGCCACTTCGGAGACGGTTCGACCCTCGTAGTAGATGAGCACGATGACTGCTCGATGCTCCTCGGACAACCGACGCAGCGACTCGTCTATGAGCCACCCGTCGAGGACCCCGCCCAATTCGTCGTCGATGCACTCGGCGGCGAGTGCGATCTGATCGTGGACGAGAGTCGGCCTGCTCGTGCTCGCCCGCCACTGATCGGTGAGTACGTTTCGCGCGATGGTCATGAGATAGGACCGCGTCGATGCTGCCGTCACATCGATGCGGTCGATCCCGCGCCACGCGCGCAACATCGTCTCCTGGACGATGTCCTCACACTGCTCGCGGGTCTGGGTGTAGCGGCTGACGAATCGAGTCACTGCGTGCTGGTGCTCGCGGAAGAGCGCCGACATGGCGACTTCGGACGCATCGACGAGCTGGTGGTTGTGCTGTGAGCCGGATTCGACACCGTCCACCTAACTGCCCGAGCCGGAAGCGGCATCGGTGAAACCGGTCGTGGCGGCGGCGACCATGTCGAGAACAGGATTGGTCGGCGAGATCGAATGCCGAGCGGCGAGTACACGGATATCGGGGTGAGCCACGTGAACGATCCCTTCGGCATCCTGCCACGCCACGTATCGGGCGGGGAGGTCGATCCCCATGGTCTGCTGCGCTCCGACCAGCGCAGTCGAGACCGCAGGATTACCGACGTAGGTGACCATGGTGGGCCTCAGAGGTGTCTCGGCAGCGGCGGACGCGAGATCGACGGTTGCGACTGTGGGCTGATTCTTGGCCGCGAACGCTGCCTCGTATCGGGCAATGGACGCTGCAACCGATGCATCACTGGTCTTCTCGACCAGGTATCCCGGCGCTGCGGACACATCGGTGCCCTCTGCGGCGGCCGCCGAGGATCCCGTCGCATCGGACGCGGTCGATGCCGAGCCGGCCCGGAGTCCGTCGAGGGCGTCGGACGAGACCGGGATGCCTGCGAGCGTCGCGATGTACTCGGCGGAGTTGTATGCCAGAAACACCGTTCCGTTGGCGGCCTGCCAGACCAGGTACTTCTGTGGAAGGTCGATCGCGGCCCGTTGGTCCGCGGCGATCAACGGCGACGCCGCTTTCGGATTCCCCCCGATCACCACGGTGGTCGGGCGGATCGTCTCACCTGCTCCCTGTGCCAACTTCTCGAAATCCACAGTGGCTGCCACAGCTCCCGCCGTCTCCAGCGCGCGCTGTACCCGAGAGACCGTGTCACTCACAGAGTAGTTACTGGCGTACACCACCAGTCCGGGTTCGGACGGTGCCACATCGGGTGTCGCAGCCTTCGCGTCCGCCGACGTGGACACCGGAGTGCTCGACACCGCCACCGAACCGGTGGGTTCGGTGGAACCGCACCCGGCGAGGGCGATCACCGCCGCCGACGCGAGCAGCGACGTTGCCATACGGAACCTTGAAGTGCTCATCACGTGTCCTGTCCTCGTGCCCACGCCAGCGGTGGGCTTCACTGTGGTGTACGCACACCGAGCCTGAGGGGTTCACCCGAACCGAAGTTCCCTCCGGCGATTGCTCCCGGAATGTCGGTGCACCGGAGGGCGACACAGTCGAGTTCACGCAAGCGGAGATCTGATCGATCGGTTCACCCCGGTCTCGTCGAGCGTCTCCACGCCACAGAAGCGGCCTGAACGGGTGCAGGGACCATCTTCGCGGCACGAACGGCCGACCTCACGGCGGCACTTCTGCCTCGACGAATTCGAGAAGCCGCTTCAACAGTGAATCCGCACGCTCTTCGACGTCGTCGAGCGTCGAATCGACGCCACCGAGTAGCTGGTGTGCGTCTCGGCGTGCCCGAGTCCCGTGTTCGTAGTAGCCGGGGTCGAGTAGCGAAGCCGAGGCGGGCTTGGGTACGAGATCTGTGCTCGGCTGCCGTGCCTGCACCGAATGGTGTCGGTGCACAGGTGCTCGTCCGTCCAGGTGCGCTCGAACGATGTCGGCGACCGCATGGGCGGTAAGTGCAGTCGCAGTCAGCGGGGTGTGACCCCACCGGTCGATTGCGGTCGACAGCGGCTGTCGACCGGCCGGATCGACGTACCGGTCGAATCCGCTGAGCCCGGTACCGCCCACGGCATCGAGAGCGTCGGCGAGCATTCGAGTGTTCGGGTACCGCGTGTGATGGCCCAGCACCTCCAACCAGCGCTGGAACACCGTCCGCGGCGAGATACCCGTCTCCATCAGTGCGAGAGGAGTGACGGTGCGAACGCCGCGGCCTGTGTCGATACGAAGGGCATCGATCCTCGGATCGGCGGTGACGTCGCAGGGCCGCAGGGCCGCGATCTGGGTGTACGGCAGACCGGTCGAGGCAAAGACCAGGACGAGGGCGTCTCGCCGCGCGAACAGTTCGGACGGCCAACCGGATTCGGGGAGGCGCGCGATGACGCCGCCGATCACGGCTGCCAGCTCGTGCAGGCGCGCCGTACGCGCCACGTCCAGCGCAGCCCGGACGACCTCCGCACGGCCCGGCTGGGGTAACAGGTGCCGGGAATGGGCGGCGTCGATCACCGCGATCCGGCGGCGCTGGGTCGTGGACGCCGCGGGGTGCGCCGAGAGGAACCGAGCAAGTGAATCCGGGGAGGCCGCCAGTGGTGTTTCGTCATGGGCGGTGCACCAGTCCTCGAACAGTGACCACGTGTGCCGATCCCGCTTCGGCACCGCCACGTTCGTGATATCCGCTGGTCGAATCGAACCGGTGCAGTCGTCGTGGTCAGCATCTACCCCGGTCGCCCTATCGGCGTTCACGGGTGAAGTCACACGCCCGGTCATAGACCGAGTTCGGTGACCGCGTTGCCGACCAGAGGGGCGTGCTCGCGGGCATATGTCTCGACCATTGCGGGTGTGGTGTGCCCGGTCTGGCGCATGATCGCATGTGCATCGGCACCGTTACGGAAGGCTTGGGTGACGAATCCTGCCCGCAGGGAATGGCCGCCGAGCTGCATGACAGTCTCGGGGTCGTACCCGGCGTGAGCTGCGCGGCGGCGGATCGCCGCATGGACCGCTGCCCCGGACAACACAGTGTCGGAGAGGTTGCCGTTCTTGCGGACAGACCGGAACAGCGGCGACCGTTTCTCGGCGGTCGGCAGGGTGCCGCGGCAGAGATGGGAGTCGAATTGTGCTGCGCGAGAAAGCAGTCGAATGACGGCGGCTCTGCCCCCGGTGTCGAACGCGGCGACGATCTGCAGCCATCGCACCCACGCGCAGACCGGGCAGGATTCGTGGCAGTCGGTGAACGGAAGCGCTTTCACCGTTCCGATGCCGGTTCCGTCCTGGTCGGTCTTCGATCTTCGGATCCGTACGTGCGCACCGTCGAGACGGTCGCGGCGCACATCGCGGCATTCCAGCGCTACGAGTTCGCTGCGTCGAAATGCGCCGGTGTATCCCATCAGCAGCAGCGCGGTGTCGCGGCGTTCGAGCACCTCCGACGCCCACCCCGCTGTAGTGCGTCGGGCGTGGTCGACGATCGTGGTGATGTCGGAGGTCAGCAGCGGTGCGCGCGGGTTGCGGGGCCGCTCCCCCGCCGACGCGTAGTCCCGCCGGATACCGGCGAGGGTGGCGCGCACCATCTCGTGCCCGCACGGGTTGTCGTGTCCGGTAGCGCGGTGGCGGTCGGCGATCGCCGCAATCCACTTGCCGAACGTCGCGGCCGCGTACGCCCGCGTCCCGTCGACGGTGAGCGTGTCGGCCGCGGCGACGAGGTAGGCCGCCACTGTCGCGGGATGCGCCGGCAACGCGTGGTGCCCGGCGACGGTGCACCAGGTCTCGAAGCGTCGCCACGCCGAGGTGTAGGCCCGGCGGGTACCGGTCGAGCGGGACGCGGCCATGGAACGCTCGATCCGAGCAGCAACCTCGGGCGGTAGGTCTGGAAACACCGCCGCGGCACCCGGCACGACAGCCGGGATCGTGGTCGGGCCGTCTACGAGCTGGCGATCTGTCATGGCTGGACTGTAGCGGGCCCTCCCGACAGACTTCTCAGGCCGAAAGCACGCTGAGCAGGCGTTTCCGCGGAGACGGTGCGGGAAGGAAAATTCTCGTCGGTCACCGCACAAATAACGTTGGTGACTATGACCCCGGCGCGAAAACGGGCTCCTCTGCTATCGCCGCGTGTGCGTCGCGTGTGAAGTGACACGCTGGTTGTCCAATTGACAGCCTTTCTGTCCAATCGTGACCAGGGCATGTCCACTCCTGAAGACCGCCCGCATGAAAGCTCCCCACGGCCGCGCTAGCTTCCTTGTCATCGCCGCAGGTCCAGACCCCCTCATCGCCAACACGAGGACGGGCTCCGGCTGGTCTTCACGTTGGACAACTTCACTGACAACACGCGCAGAGACCGAAGATTTTCGATCATTGGACAGGTTATTTGGCACCCGACCAGGCATTCCCCCAGCAACGCGGTGGACAACTACCTGGTCCGATTGGACAACTTCGGTGTCACTTCACATCGCGGACGACCCCGCTCCATCGGGCGAGAGCTATGTCGGCGGATGGTGCAGCGGGATCCCGTGGTCAAGGAACAGTTGCACCGTCTCATCCAGCTCCGCCGCGGTGCGGCACCCCATGCGCAGGAAGTTGTACAACGAACTGGCGGATGCGGGATCGACACGCGCCGCCGCGATGGCGGCCTCGGCCGCAGCGTGCGCGTCAGCCCATAAATCGCGCTCGGGTGCGGGATAAGACGAGCGCGTCGGAGCTGTCCCGGGATCGACCGGCTCATACGGTCGTGGGCTCAGCAGAGATGCGTGCGCACCGCCGGCATCGATCTCACCGCTCTCGACCAACGCAATGCCGATCGCTGCGGCCTCGAGGACTTTCGCCTGCTCGTCCCAGTGCAGGTCCTCGAACGGAACCCACGCTGTCCGCAACGGGCGAGAACGACCGGCGGCCTTCCAGATCGCAACGAGCCTCGTCGCCCACCGTCCCGTGCGAACCAGTGGCGAAGACACTTCGTCGACAACGGTGCGCAGAAGCCGAAACCACACTGCGGCATGTACCCGGCCTGGGCCGAGTTCCACCCATCCCGTCGTCAGAGCCTCGGTACTGCGCCGATCGAGGTCCGTGACCGCTGAGGGAACCGGAACGGGCGAGACCCGTTCATCCGAACCGAACCGGACCTCATCCCAGAAGATTGCATAACCAGGGAAAGCAGAGCAGGGTTCGAGTCGACAACGGTGGTCGAGGCAGCTGCTCAGCACCGGATATTGCTGCAGCAGAGTCATGTTGATATCAGCAGTGGATTCGAGGCTGTCGACACATGCCGGGCATGCCCGACTGCGCAGAGTGCTCGCCCACGGCAACCATGCCTCGCTCGTGGGTGTGCGACGTCGTCGATCCTCCCTCGCGAGGTCGGCCGGCAGCAGGATCGAGAATTGGTGGACGTAGGTGTCGAAGTCGCAGTCGGCGGGGTCAGTGCTGTCGAGCAACCACGGTGTCCACCCCGCCAACGTCATCATCCGCACCCTCTCCACCGGGACTGCGCCGCGACCGGCCAGCTCGACAAGTATCGGCTCCGGTGTGTAGCGGTCGAGATCCTCGACAGCACAATCGATATCGAGGTCTGCAAGCAGGTCAGAAGGCTTGATGTGCGGATACAGCTCGCATATCCGGGCCAACCAGGACGAGAGGACCTCGCCTGGCAGTGGCTGCGGGTGCAGCGGCCACGGGCGAACGTACGCATCACCGGGCACCGCCGCGAGCCGCGCGTTCATGCGAGGTGGCGTTCGAACTGGCGGCGTCGCTCCGTGGGACCGACGTACGGAGTGCGCGTGAGCACCGATGAGGTGATCGCTTCCTCTCCGCTGTCGACGGCGGTCACTGCTGCGGCTGTGAGCAGCGTTGTCAGTTCACCGATAGTGCCCTCGGAGCGAGTGAGGAGGTAGTCGGTCATCTCCGGTGATGTCAGGTGCGAGGGTTTGCGGAGGGGGAAGCTCGTGGTGAAGCTGGCCAGCAGTGATCTGGTGTCGGCAGTGTTGGTCCAGACCGGCAAAGTCATGGGGTGGAATCGGTTCTCCAGCTGGGGATCGGTCCGGATGGCGAGGTAGGCGTCGCGGGTTCCGACAGCGACAAGAGGAATGCGTAGTTCGTTGCCCAGGAACCGCAGCACGTTCAAGAATTCGCGGCGGACGTTGTCGCGGCCGGCGAGAACATTGTGGAGCTCGTCGATGATCAACATCTTCACGCCGGTGGCGCGGAGCAGCATCAATGCTTGCTGTTCGAGTTCGTGGACCCGATTGCGTGGTCGGGTCGGTGTTCCCAACGCTGTGAGCAGTGCGAGGTAGAACCGGCCGGGTGACGGGTCCGGGGGCATCTGCATGCACAACACCGGTATCTGCTCGCGATCGGACAAGCTGATCGGCGGATGAGTGCGCCGGAACTTTTCGATGATCATCGACTTGCCGTTGTTCGTCGGACCGAGCAACAGTAAGTTCGGCATACGCTGCCGGTCCGGCCACGACAGCAACGACTCCAGATGGTAGATGACCGTACGGGCCTGCGGATACCCGATCCACCTCTCCGACCGAATCAACCGGATCCGCTCCGCGTCGTCGAGTGCGGTGAGCGGTCGAACCGACTCCCGCAAGTGCCCCAAATCCTCGATCGACGACTCGGTGGGTTCGTCGCTGCTTCCTGTCGATGCGGTCATCGCCTCACCATTCCTCGATGTCACTGAAGACAGGCGTTGCGGTGCCGCCGCCCGCTCGAGGCTCCACCGGCGGGTGGATCGCCGGGATCGGTGCAGACGCGGCACCGTTGAGATGCGTGCGGCGGGCACGGTTGCGCCGGGCTTTGCGGGTGGCTTTCTGCGAGCGGTCGGTGACCTCGCGCATCTGCTCGATCATCGAAAACAGTGCGCTCTCATCGACGTTCGACCGACCTTGTTCGCGGAGACGGGCGATAGCAGCTCTGTGCTCCCACAGTGTCACCGCGGGATGTGACATCGTCCGGTACGGCACCTCGACATAGCCGGCACCGTCTGGTTCGAGGACCCAGATTCTGCTCAAATCGCGTGGGTCACGTCGTATCACGAACCGCCCCAGGTCCTCTCGCCGCGCAACCCACGGTTTGAGCGCGTTCGAGAAGTAGTGCACGTGATCGAGAACGAAGCCCGTGCGCGTCAAACGTCGCCGGATGACGGGAAGAAAGTCCACCAGGAACGCGGTTTCGCCGAGCACCACACGAGGGGCGTGACCAACTGCGGCTAC
Source organism: Rhodococcoides fascians A25f (assembly GCF_000760935.2). Taxonomy (NCBI): domain Bacteria; kingdom Bacillati; phylum Actinomycetota; class Actinomycetes; order Mycobacteriales; family Nocardiaceae; genus Rhodococcoides; species Rhodococcoides fascians. Next base: position 26,288 of record NZ_CP049745.1, read on the forward strand.
CTCGCCGGCCCACACGGTGGCCGGAGTGTTCCCAATCCCTGTGTGAACGCTCGCGTGATACGAGGCTATGGCCAGGACCAGCCAGCGCTCCAACTCACGCAATGTCAACGCCGCGTGCTTGTACGAGTCGTAACTTCCTCGGTCCGCTGGGTTCGAGAAGGTGGTCCCAGGCAGCTCGTGCACCGCCGTCATCGCCGTTCCGATGATGCGTTCGACGATCCCGCCGTAGTGCGGTCGGCCCGGAGGACGGTATTCGAGTGTGATGGCGTGCTGGGCGCATCCGCGGCGCAGTGCTTCGCTTTTGAACTCGGAGGCGTTGTCGAGATACAACTGTTTCGGCTTCCCTGCCATCGGCCACTGCACCTGCTCCGCGAGCTCGCATGCCTCCAGCCATGTCTGCTTCTCGCAGCACACGCGGCCCAGGCACAACCCGACCGATATCGACGACGGCGGCTCCAGAGTGACGACGAACCCGAGTACGGAACGGCTGAAGACATCAATGGCGATCGTCAGGTAGGGGCGGCCGATCGGTTGTCGCTCGTACTCGTCAACGACCATCAGATCGACGACGGTGTGGTCGATCTGGACCTGATCGAGAATCCCCGAAACCGTCGGTGGACTGTCGCCGGCGGACTGACGTGGGCGGGCGGCATCGGGTCCTCCGCGTGACCTGGCCACCGATGCCGGATGGAGCGCGGCGATACGCGCGGTGACGGTATTTCTGGCCGGCACTGGCAGACCCGCGCGGTGACAGGCCAGTGCTATACGTCGATGCAGCGCAGCGACACTCAGCTTCTGGCGGTGAAGAAAATAGCGGGTGAGATGATCGCCGATCACTTCCTCGACCTCAGCCGTCACTCGGCTGCGGCCACGCCCTCCCGACGAGACCTTCGTCAGAAGATCGGTGACTGTCCCCGTCCCGTTCCTGAGCCTGCCGACCAACGTGTAGACCTGCCGCCTGGACAATCCCAACCGTTGCGCGGCATCGTCGACCGCTTCCGAACGCACCGGATGCATCTCCAGCAAGGGAGCCAGGACAGCGAAACGGGCCTCAGCCTGAGACCACCGCTCCCCCGACGCTGTCAGCACGCCGGTCTCCACGACGTCGAGCTTGTCGGGGTCCATCACAAGCCTCCCTGTCACCGAGAGCCGAACGTGCGACCGTGCACCGCACTTCTGACATCAGAATGTCAGAAGACACGTGCACTCACCCTCGAAACGCCTGCAAAGAGTGCAGCCGTCTTCTGAACCTGACAGATCCGTCGAGGCCTAAACGGCTCCTGGCCTGTTCGGGCTTGGGCCGGCAGTCTGCGATCGCGCCGTTCGTTTAGGCCGCGCCTGTGTCTCACCGATCGGTGTCCCAGAAACGACCGTTTCTGGGGCAGACGCGAGCAACGAGCAAAGTGCGACTCGATCCTGCGTCGGTACATACAACAAGGGGTTAGCGCAAAGCACCACGCCCCAACTAGTCGGTTTCAGGCTTTCTCGAATCTTTTACATTCGGTAAATCAAAAAGCGTGAGCTGGCCCGATTCTCCGACCTTCGATTCGGTCGGCCGGATAGGTTTCCAATTACGGCGTACATGCATGAACAGCTGGACACCCGTAACCAAAAATACGAAGGCCCCTGAAACAGATTCGGCAATGCCCAGCATTTCTTCACCATCCGAGAAAAGCAGAACCCCGGTACCGACCACGGCAGCGGAGCCAATTAACACTGAAAATTTAAACATCGGCAGACCACCCAGGAATGTTGAGATCGCGGCAACACCCCCCGCGACCACCATAATGGACCCTACGATGTGAAGCGGCACCGACTCGGAGGAGAGGAAAGGCACTCCGAGAATGACCATCACACCGCCTGCTCCAAGCCGCACAAAGCGCGGAAATAGAATGTCGCTATAGATGATCGACAACCCAACGCCGATTATTGCGATCCCCCCGCCGACCACTGCACCGCCTGTCAATCTCGATCCATCCCACAACAGCGCCACCCCGAGTCCGATTATCGACAGCCCATAACCGATCCCTGCACTACCCGCCAGAGTCGACAAGCCCCAGAGAAGAGACCCCCCGATAGCGATCGCCGAGACCCCGCAGCTCATGATGGCGAGTCCTTGTGCGGCTGAGCCGTTCACCAAAGTGGATACACCGGTTCCCACCATTGCCAGTCCGAATCCGCCGATGGCTATTGCCCCTATCGTCGCAACACTGTCGAAACGCGAGTCCGGTGCGATCACTCGGACAAACACCACCGCAGCTAGCACCCACACGGCTGCCGGCAATCCAACCTTTGCCGCTGTCGGCGCGAGGGGCCACACTGCGATAGCCGCTAGAGCCACGACGTACGCCACACCGACGCAGGCCAGAGCCCACCGGCGGACCAGCGCCAGGTAGTCCGACTTGACCGACTGCCACACCAGAAACAACACCGCCAGAACACAGGCAGGGACTACCGCCCACAATCCCCACTGCTCACGCAGAATCGTAACTAGCGGCGACAGCACCACCGTGGAGATCAGAACCTTTCCGACGTCCTTCCCTACCTCAGGCCCTTCGTCTCTCCCCATGGCGCAAGAGTCTGACATAGCTGGCGACCTCGCATCTGTCGCGTCAGTGTCAGTGCGTTAAATTGGGCTTTGCACAGGTCAACTAAGGGGGATGTCAAGTAGCACGGGAACGCATACCGAACCGAGATGGTGGGTGCGTGACATTTTCATAGCCGGTTTGGTCGGAACACTCGTGTCCGGTGGAGGGATACTAGTTCAATTGCATTTCGAGAATGAGGCGTCGCTGCGTGCGGAGCGATTAGAAAACCTCAGATTTGTTCGCGAAAGAAGTTCCACCGACGAGTCTGTCTCCCGCCCCTTTGCTGGATTAGATTTGTCGGGTATGCCGCTGGGTGGGTTGAAGCTTAGGGGCGCGGGTTCCCCACAGCAAACCTATCGGGTGCGGATCTACAGGGAACGGACCTGACTGGCGCGAATCTATCGTTGGCAAATCTAGATGGGTCGTACCTATTTCTTGCAAAACTTAACAATTCAGTAATGAATTTCCCAACCATGAATGTGACAAACGTTCCACAAACTGATTTCACCGGCGCTAACATCACGGATGTCGATTTGACCACGATTCGCCCGTAGGGCCGGAGCGCAGCGGAGTCGGGGGTGGGTAAGGCGGGCCCGGGTGACGCAGACTCGCCCGGCAGCCAGATGCCCGAAAGAACGATGCTCTTTCACGGTGCGGAGCGCAGTGGAGCTCCATTCGGTGGACGCCCGCAGGGTGGCCGTTTGAACGGTTGGCCGGAGCGGGCCGGTTGGTCGACGTCGGCGGTATCCACCTCCCCGACCGTGAAGCCCGTGGGGTGATTGTGCGGGAGCGACGGAGGCCGGCCACGCTCGGCATGGCGGTAGCCCGTCCAACCCCGGCATGCCTGCAATACGATCAGTGCGCGCCGAATAAGAAAAGTAATATTCGATACAGGCTATTACAAAAGATCGTTCGCGGAGTTTTATCTAATTAAATTTTCGGCTCGATATGCAGGCTCGATCCGGGATTTAGATTTCAGGCCAAATGATGCATGGACCAGGCGTTATGCATCATATAGCAGGGTGTTGACTTCGGTTCCGCGATCACATACTGTCCCTCTCAAGCATTCGAGCGAACGAGCCGCCACGCGCCATTCAAGGAAGGAGCGAAGGGGTCAGCTGTGCCATTTTCGGACGCTCAGAGAAGGTGATTCAAACCAAACATTAACCAGATAAAGGAAAAGAAATGAATTTCAACGGTTTAGACTTAGATGAAGTTGTCATGCTGATTGTGGCCGTACTGCTGTGGGCTGCTACGCGCCTCCACCAGGGCTTTCATGCATTCGCGAGGGCTGCGGACGCTGCTGTCGAGTGGATCGCAACTGGGTGGCGTCGTTGGGCGTCGTCGTTGTCGCCGGAGTCGGTCGAGAGGCTCGAGGCAGCGGTGCTGTGGTTCAGGCTAGTCGCCGACCTGGTCGCAGCGACTGGAAGCGGCGGTCTTCTCGTGGCGGTGATGACTGCGGCGGCAGCTGCGCTGTCGGTGGCCTGTGCGTTGATCCAGAAGGCCAGGAGGTGACCACGGTCGGATCCGCATCGAGCTGATTACGGTCAGCAGGGATGCGGTAGAACGAGGAAACCCGACACGAGGGCGGCCTACCCGATCCCATATCGGGAGCCGGTACTCAGTGTCGGGCCTCGGCACCGTCCGGCCGCAGACCCAGCTCCGGAGCCTGAGCCTGAGCGGTGCGACCGTTCCGCCATTGACGGGCGACGTTGCGAGAGCCACGTTACTTGTCGGGCGCGCTCGTCGGCAAGGCCGATTCGGGACTGGGGTACGTATCGAGCGGTTGGACCCCCCTTTATCGAGCGGCGCGATAGTATTACTTCACCATTGTCGCGGGAGTCGACATCGAAAAGGAGGTGAACCCCGATGGCATCTCGGCATCGGTTGTCGGAGGCGAATCGGTTACTTGTCGACCCGAACCGACGACTCGGGGCTCCTGTTCGACGTGGCTTCGTGCTCGCGTCCGGCCAGTCGGGGCAATCGCCACTCTCGGCGCTGATGAGCAGTCAGCGGTCCTCGGGTGGGCGGGGCGGTAAGCAGCGGCTTGCGCTGCTGCTCACTGCCTTGTGGGTGGCGGCGCGCCCACCGTTCACCGTGAGCCATGCGGCGAGCTGGTGGGCGGACATGCTCGCCCTCGAGGATCCTCGAAGTCGTGCGGCGACTCGGTCGGTGAACCAGAATTTGAGGGTGCTCGCGGAGCGCAAACACATTGTGCTGACCCCGGGAAGTGCCGGGTATTCACCGACGGTTGAGGTGTTGAGCGAGCTGGGAACCAAGGACTCATATTCCAGGCCCAAGGGGTCGGACGGCGATGTGTACTTCCGGGTCCCTCCTGCGTTGTGGACGACTGGCCGAATCGGAGACCTCGACGGGCCAGGGCTGGCGATGTACGTCATCCTGCTCTCGCGTTACATCCCGTCGAAACCGCGACCGGTGTGGTTCTCGGACAGAGCGTTCCGAGACGCTCATGGGTTCAGTGAGAACACCCGCTTGAGTGGGTTGAACCAGCTGGTCAATCTGGGTATGGCATCGATGGAAGAGGAATACGTCGACGCTCCCAAACTCGGTGGAGGCTACGGCACTACCCGGCGACGGCTGTACATGCTCACTCCTCAGTACGCGCCGGTCGACAACAGGTCAACGAAGGACAGGACGGCGGACACGGCCGCGGAGGAATCTGGCGTGCAGTTTGATGAATTTTTGGCAGGCCTGGGCGAGTCGAATCGTTGGCCGCCTGGTGATTCCGAGTCTGCGGCGTCAGGGGATGAACCTTTTTGACGTGCGGCAGCGATGGTGACACGGCCTGGCCGAGTAGGTGCAGTCGAGGCCGAACCCCGGAGCGGACCTACTCGGCCAGGCCGAGCGAGCCACCTCCTACGTTCTATCGCGTGCGCGGTTCCGGCCATTCGGTGAGGCCGGCCCTGCGCAAGCGCTCGTTATCGAGCTCGCGGTAGATGCTGCCCCAGTTGGTGTCGAGGCTGCCGGCATGGGTTGCCAGCTGCTCGGCATACGCGGTATGGATCGCGCGTGCGAGGACGTCGTCTGAAATCGTTCTCGGAATCATCTGGTACTCCTTCGTCTTTCACGCCGTTCGGGATGAACAGCGCTACTACTCATTGATGTCCAGCCCACGAGCCAATTACCAGGTCGACAGACGAAGTTTCTTCGGGCACCAGTCCTAACGTCGATTTTCGGGCCCTACCCGCTACCGGAAAACTTCTCGAAGTGGCGGTACAGGGCTCGTTTGCCCCCCCCTGAGCATCGGCGATACCTGGCCGTCGACTTGGGGTCCGAGGCGAAATAAGTGGTGGCCCCCGACTGTAGGCCTAGGCGGGATAGCGACACTTCGGCGCCCGCATGACCGGCGGTGCGTCCTCCTCAAGGTCCCACCAAGCCACCGATGCGCGCCAGCCGACTGAAAACGTGCCGGGACACCACCGGCTGATATGCCCGAAACGTCGGACGAGTCAGGAACAATCGAACCGTGTCCACGCCATCGTCCCCCGTACCGCAGTCGCCCATCGGACCTTATTGGTACGAGAACTTGGGTGAGGACGAATTTCAGAAGCTGTGTCATGTCTTGATTGCCAGCAAGTTCGACCGGGTGACGTGTTACCCGGTGGGCCAGAAGGACGGCGGCCGTGACATCTCCCAGAAGACTGATACAGGCTCAGTTGTATATCAGGTGAAATGGTCGAAAGTTGCGGTAAAGAACCCAGTCACCTGGCTGGAGAAAGCGGTCGAGGGTGAGTCGAAGAAAATCAAGGCGCGCGTCAGAGAGGGGGCAACGCGCTACGTATTGATGACCTCAGTGTCCGGAACAGCGGCGGCCGCAACCGGTCCCAATGCTTACGGTGCCGGAACTATCGACAAACTCGAACTCAAACTGGCTGCCTTCGCCGCCGAATACAAGTTGGAGACGATGGACTGTTGGTGGCGCGACGACATCGATGCCCTCATACCCACGCTGTCTCACTCAGTCCTGTGGCGGTTCCAGAGGATGCTGGCCGGTCCTGAGGCGATGCGGTTCTTACTCGATGCCGAGCAGTCGGAACTCGTCGATGCGCGGATTGCGCTGCTGGTCCGCAAGGCGGTCGGCGCGCAGTGGTCGCAGGATGCCAAGGTCAAGTTCAAGCAGGCCGAACTCGATAACGATGACTTGGAAGATCTGTTCATCGATGTGCGGGCACAGACAACCGAGTCCCCGAGGTCGGTCTCGAATCCGTACGGCACGCGGTCCGCTCAGATACCGGCTCCCTTAGGCGCTGTCGAGTACCTCGTAAAGTCGCCGCAGCCGTTCACCCTTGTTCGAGGCGAACCTGGCCAGGGCAAATCGACGCTGGGTCAGTATCTGTCGCAGATCTATCGATCCGAGTTCGTGCCCGACGATCCAGGTGTAGCGCTCAAGCGTCCGACCCTCACGCCTACTGCCTCACGCATGCCGCTACGAATCGACCTACGTGACTACGGCACCTGGTTGGACGGATACGACCCCTTCGACGAGTCAAAACCGACGCCGACGAAGGCAGCGAAATCCCGCCGGCTCGGGTCGGTGGAAAAGTTCCTCGCAATCTTTCTCACGTCCCTCACCGCCTCGAGCGACGTAACTCAGTCGACAATCGATGACTTGCTGACCAGATTTCCGGTGCTGGTCGTGTTCGACGGCTTGGACGAGGTTGCTCAGCGAACAACCCGAAAACGGGTCGTCGACGAGATCGAGAAGTTCATCGGGCGGTGGAGAGCTAGCTCTGTCCCGCCCAAGATCGTTGTGACTACCCGCCCGAACGTCTCGAAACTGGCCGAGCCGAGCTCGCAGTGGTTCGAGACCATCACCCTGATCAAACTCGACCACGAGCTACGGACCGAGTATTTGCGGAAGTGGTGTGCGGCAAGGGGAATCGTCAACCGCGCCCGCCGCGAGTTGATGCACACTTTCGACACTCGCACAGCTGAACCGCACATCGCGCAGCTCGCAGAAAACCCTATGCAGTTGACGATCCTGCTCTACCTCCTTCATTTACAGGGGCACTCGGTTCCGGACAAGAGAACACCGCTCTACGACGATTACATGAAGACATTCTTGAATCGCGAAGCCGAGAAGAGCGCTTCGGTGCGGGACAATCGCGAGAACCTCGAGGAGGTCACCGCCTACCTGGGGTGGTACCTGCAGGGGTTGGCAGAAGAGAACGGCTCCATCGGACGCCTGACCACGACAGCTCTGAAAACAGAGATATACCGATACCTGACGACAGCGGAGAAGGACGCAGCGCTGGTCGAGGCGTTGTTCACCAGCGTCACCGACCGTGTGTGGGCTCTGTCGAGCAAATCGCAGGGTACGTTCCAGTTCGACGTGCAGCCGGTTCAGGAGTTCTTTGCCGCTAAATATCTGTCTCAGTACGCCGCGGTCGATAAATCCGACGTGCTCAACGAACTTATCCGGCGGCCGTTCTGGTTCAACACCAGCCGCTTCTTCGCTGGATTCGCGCACGCGAACGAGGTTGGTGGGTTGGTAGATGGGCTCGTCGAGGAGTTCGCTGAGGCGCGGCACCCCCTGGCGGAGCGCGTCGCGGCGTGGACGCTGTTGGCCGATGGTGTGTTCTCGTCCAAGACCACTGCGCAGCGGCGCGCGGTGGATTTGCTCACCGACGACCTGAGCATTCGCCTGCTGCTGGCGAGTAACGCTTCTGCAAAACCGCTTCCGGTGATGCCGGCGGATCGCGGTGCCGACCGGCTGCACGCGCAGTTGCTCGATTCCGTTTTGCAGGTCCCCGAGCAGCCGATCTCAATGGAACGGATCGCACTGGCAGCCGGCCTGGGAATCGATGCTGCTCGACTGGAGCAATGGTGGCTTGTTCAGGCCCGCCCGGGTATCGGCGGCGCGGACGAATCGACGTGGTTGCGGTTGGGGATACCCATCGCTGCTGGCCGCCTGTTGCAACCAGCGGATCTGGACCGGCTCGCTTTGTCGAAGCCTCGAACGATTGCGGCTGCTATCGCTGCGGGGGTCGTACCGACGGCCGGCTCGGATCTGGAGGCCAGACTGGTGAACGCGGTGCTTGCGGGCCATTGTTCGGACGTCGCGGCACCGCAGGGCGGCCTTGCGTCCGACCTCGTCAATACGCTGGCCCCGCGCGAGTTCCTTCGGCTCGCCCAAGATGAGGAATCGACTGTCCTGTTCGCTCGTCGGTCAGGACACTGCGGCACGTCCCTCCGAACATTGAAGCGGCAGGATGCGTTCCGGCGACTGAAGAACGTCAATGCCGGATTCGACAAGGTGCAACGGTCGATGAACAAAGTGCGCCTCTCACCCAATTCTGTCGCTCCCTGGAGCGACGCAGCCGAGCAACTACGCGGGATCTATGGCCCGACCTGGCTCGCCCTCGACATCGCGGTCATCGGTGCCGCGATCGACCCGAAAGTCCGACGCGACGTCGGGCCGATGAACCCGGCTCGGTCCACGTTCGGACCGAATATCGACTATGGCCGCCTGGTCAACGATGTGCGGATCAACCGCGCTCGCGCGGAATGGTGGATCGAGCAGCGTGAGAACCTCACGGTCCTCGAACTCGGGACGTGGGGGTATGCGCTGGTCGCCGTTGCGGCCCCTCACGTTCTCGACGCCTGCATGGATCTTCTTGCGGCTGACCTCGCCGCGCTCCCAACTGAGAACCTCGAAGCGTTGATGTCGAGTTCGAGCCGCCTGGGACTGTCCGGGGTGAGCCGACGACTCACCACCGAGCTTTTCGACAGAGCGGCACGGACCTCGCTGTCCGCGGGGCTGCTCATCTCCCACCACGTCGATCAACTCGACGCCTCGGCGTTCAGCCCTGAATCCGCGACCCAGGCGGCGCGATACGGTGTTGCTGCCTGGCCGGCCCTGCACGTCGCAGGACTGTCTCTGGCGCAGACAGAGTCAGAGGACTGGTTGGCGGCGCTGAAAGCTCACGGCCCGGTCGATATCGCTGCCGTTAGAGAGTCTCTGTCGGACGTGTTGTGTTCACGAATCCTCGCTGACTGCGCGCACTACCCACTCGAATTGGTCCTCGGCGCTGCGTCGGCTCGTGCGCAGAGAAACACCGAAGCACCGCTGCGGGCGGTGGCCGGTACGTGGTTCGACGATTGAGCTCCGTGCCCAGACTGCCGTCATATCGGGACAGGGTTCATCTCCGACCGAAGAGCATCCTTGGCGTTTCCCGAAATCTGCACCGATAGCGCTATACCGCATCTAGTGGCAATGAAAATGTGCTCTCAACTACACCCCGGTGTAGTTGAATCCTTCTGCCTATCAAAGTGGTTCATGATTTAGTCTCCCTTCACCGTTCGGTCCAAAGTCCGGTTTCGGTGTAGAAGGCGGGCCTGGCGACCGTTTGTTACTGATGTGTTTTCTGTTTCTGTTGTAAACCTGTGGGACTTCCTTGAAGATGCTGACAGCGGACCGATCGGGTGCCGCGATTGCGAGACAAGGACGCCCATGAATAATTCACTGAGACCTCTCAGGCCTCCACGAGCCCCACGGCGTGCGGCAGCTCGCTCGCTGCTCGTTGCCGGCACCGCGGTGCTGCTGGTGCTGTCGAGTGGGCCCATGTCGGTGGCGCAACCCACAACGACACCGATGCCCGCACCGACGACCGAAACTTCGGAATCGGCTGATGCTCAGCAGTCACCGGCCACCGATCAGTGTGCGACACCGACACCCTCCTCAACGTCCACTAGTGGTGCACCGACCTCGACCACGGTGACACCGACGACCACCGACCCAAATGCTGCCAAACCGTCGTGTGAGACCTCGCCCGACTCGCTGGACACGACCACCCCAACGGTGCCGTCTGCCACGCCTGAGCCGTCGCTGTCGCTGTCGACGGCAACGGAGGCCCCGCCCGGCACCAAAAAGATCCCGTTCACGGGTCTTCCTACCGAAAACCCCAACGACACAATCGTTCCCGGCAAGATGCGCTCCGACCGTGAAGAGCTCCCCGAGGGCTTCACGAAGGAAGACGCCGACAAGGCCGAAATCGAGGAGGCACGACTCCTCAAGCAGAGATCCATGCAGCGCGGAGTGAGCGCGTTGGCCGCGCCCACCGACTGCATGTACTACTGGCCATCGCCACACCAGGTGTGCGGTCAGATTCGAGTCAAATACGATTCGCTGGGCGGCTCGAGCAGCTTTCTGGGACCCCCTACTGCCATCGATGTCGCGAACCCGGACAACTACGGACGACGTCAGACGTTCTTCAACGGCCCGATCTACTGGTCCCCCGCCGGCGGCGCTCATCCTGTGGTCAATCACTTCTTCGCAGCCTGGCAACGCAACGGATGGGAAGCCGGCGTACTCAAGTACCCGACCACCGATGAAATCGTCAATCCGGACGGTATCGGTCGACGTCAGGAGTTCCAGGGCGGAACGATCCACTGGAAGCTCAATGAGGCGTACTACGTCACCGGAGCGATCCGCGACAAGTGGTGGAGCGTCGGAGCCGAAACGAACGGCAGCCTTCTTGGATATCCACTGAGCGACCAAATCGTTCTGCCGGATGGGCAAGGCCGGATGAACAGGTTCGAACGGGGAGTTATCTACTGGTCACCGAATGGTGGCGCTCATCCTGTGACAGGTGGTCTGCTGAGCCGGTACACGTCCTCGGGCTACGAGCAGGGCTCCTGGGGCTACCCGATTGCGGATTCTGTTGTCTCCGGTGCTAATTCGAGTCAGCAGTTCGAGTTTGGCTTGATGTCATGGCCGTACACCGACGCTGCGGCGATCGTCGACGACGGCGATATAGAACCGATCTTCGTGGATGGTCGGACTCCCGTCACATCTGCCGACTTCGCCTACGACGCCCGCGATGGACGCAGCCCCGCCGAGACTTTCGACCTTGTATCAGCGGGTGGCGTAACGAAGCAACCGTGCACCACCACTTCATCTTGCATTGGAGGTACACCTGATCCTGAAGAGCCCGTCGTGGACGCACCCGAGCCCACTCCGTCTGTCTTCATGCCACAAGATTGCCTGAGCGCGGCAGCTACCTCAGTCGGGAAGTGGAAGGCGGTCCGAAAGCAAGCCTGTCTTATTGACTATGTGAGCGGCTATCGCGTGAAGGACAAAGATACGACCAAGACCGTCGGAAGAATTCCAGGAACACTGTCGGCCTCGACGGTGACCTCACATCTGTCGGGCAAATTCGTTCAAGAAGTTACCCTGCAACTCGGGCAAGGATGGGGTTCAACCGGAATCCCTCACCTGCAATGGGAGGCTAACGGCGACCACGCCGGGTCCGATCTGACAGTCACTGCCAGCCACCCAACGGGTTCTATTGTGGGAAGCAACACCAAAATCACTTGGAAGCTCGAATGGAACTACACCGGTGTCCCACAGGGCCAAGTCGATCCCCGGCAGACCTACCTGTCATGGTGGTTCACCAACGATCAGGCCAATATTTACAGCCCATCGTCGCGGGCCTCCGTGGAGTCAGACATGGTGCGATGCGACAATACGATGAAGACATCGGGAGGGCAGTTCCGAGAAGGGTGCGTTATCTCTCAAGCGCGACCAGGTTGGGCCATGAACGAGTTCGGAGACGTCTCGCAGGCCTCAGGGCATGTGCTCGCAGCGCTGGCCGCCGGCTTGCCAGGAGGATCGAAGAGCAGCTTGCTTCAGCGGACCACCGTCATTGCGGATCGTAACGCCAACCGCAGGCAAGCATGCCCCCGCGGCGGAAAAATTCAAGCAGATAGACAAGCGGGCGTACCTGATCGCAGTTGCGACGAATATCCCTTTGCCAGCACCAACCAAGGTGCCCGAGGAAAAAACGGCCTCGGTCGATCGTTCAACCCTCAATGCCACGTCCCGGACTTGACCTCGACGACGAACAAGGGATACAGCGTGTGCATGATCGACAACACCCAGAACCTCAGAGCAGGCGGCCAACTCGGAGGTTTCTACGGGAAGAATCGGGTAGTCAATCAGGACTCGTATTACGTCACGCCGATCTCGGGTGCATTGCCGCCCACGCCGTAGATTCGGGCTCAACACGCTAGAGTGGAAGTTATGCCGAAGTTGACTGGACGAGCACGAAACGGAGCATTGCTCGGCGCTGCAGTGCTCGCCTCCGTCGGACTGGCAGTCACACTCTGGCTCGGTGGTGCTGAGGGTAATTCGCAACCTACGCCCTCAGCACCACCCGAGCCGACGGTATCCAACCAGGAGGTCTCGGTGCCCGAAGAATATGACGCGGATCTAGAGGACCCTGTCGTCGACGGACGAGAGCCCACCACCGTCGAGGACTTCATCGAGGACTCCCGTGAGGGCATTGCGCCCGGTGAAGAATGGGATGTCATCGAAGAGGGTGGCGTTACGCACTATCCGGATGAGGTACCCCCTCGGTAGACCCGAGGCAACAGCATTCGGACATTTTATTCAGTTTGCAGTGCCATCAATTTTTGACGAACTAACAAATTCATCGGCAATAGCCTTCTTAAGGGCGAATTCCGCTCGACCTAAAAGTTGGGTGTCCGTGTCGATATCGGAGACGTCTGATCGCGAGGAATACCACACCCCCGAGTGATACCCGAAGATGACCTCCAACAGGATCTCGGAATTCTCCCACTGCTCGTCTAGTTGATACTGTTCAGCGACGGCGACTGCAACATCGGAGCTTTCTTCGGCCGAGGACATCAACTCCTCGAATGAAGTATCTCGTTCGACTGTTTGGACGAATCCCACGAACGACTCTCCAACCAAGTTGTTGATTCGGTTCACGAAGTAAAGCCATCCTGGCCCGAACTGCCTTTCCATATCGGTCGCGGTGATACGAACCGACTCAAGAGATTCGGCAACATCACTTTGCGCCAGCCCAGGCGAGTAATACCGCGAAAGCCACTCCCGCTCGATCACGGCCGCTTCGACAGGTGTTGCGACCGAATTGAGAGCCTGCTCGAACGAAACATTCTCGGCTTCAGCATCTTTCGCTGTACTGCGAGTCGTCCCAGTATTGTTGCGAAGTAGCGCAGCAGCATTGCTGGCGGCACCGCTCAAGCGATCGACGAATCCAGTCTCACCATCATCCATACCCTCAACAATAGGCGCGCAACAGGTCTCTTACGATGCTTCGCTTCAAACGAGGCACAGCCACCACCCACCGGATCGGTTCACTGCAGCTCGCCCCGGTTCACACCTCAACGTCCGGAGCGCGGATTTAGATCGTGTCCCAAAAACAAACGTTTTAGACACATAGTCGCTTCGAGACACCGCCGACGGTTGGAGCATGTGTCAAAAGTCGTGTCCAAAACTGCGAGCGGAAAATGGTTCATATCGTTGAGTTCTGACACACTCGACGCTCATGGGCGAGCTTTTGGGGTACGCGAGGGTGTCGACGACCGAGCAGAGCGCCGATGCGCAGAGGGACGCTCTGAGCGCTGCGGGGTGTTCTCGGGTGTGGGTGGAGACGGCGAGCGGTGCGACGACGTCTCGGCCGGAGTTGTCGGACCTGTTCTCTCATCTGCGGTCGGGTGACACTCTGGTGGTGTGGCGGCTCGATCGTCTCGGGCGATCCCTCCCCCACCTTCTGCAGACAGTCGAGGACCTCGAATCCAGTGGTGTCGGGTTTCGGTCGTTGACGGAGTCGATCGACACGACTACTTCGGGTGGAAAGTTGATCTACCCGATTTTCGGGGCGCTGGCCGAGTTCGAGCGCAACCTGATCCGTGAACGCACTCAGCTCGGGTTGGCGGCCGCGCGTGCGCAAGGCCGGTTGGGTGGCCGACCACGTGCGATGTCCGATGCGAAGATCAAACAGGCGAGACGGATGCGAGCCGGCGGCATGTCGCTAGCCGATATCCGAGACGTCGTGGGTGTCTCGCGTTCGACTCTGTATCGGTATCTAAAGTGACCAGCCAACAGGAGAACGAGGCAAGGCGGACCCCACTTTATCGAGTAAATTAGGGGCTACAGTAAGAAAATGTATAGTCCGGTAATACTTCACTAGGATACAAATCGCGCAAATCTTCGTAGGTTTTTACCGGCAAATTCTTCAGCTCTTCCCCACCTGTGAGCCGCTACTAGGGCCGTTGGATGCTCTGGATTTGTCCGGTGTGCACTGGGTCATCGTAGGGGGCGAATCTGGGCCTCAGGCGCGGCCGATGGACGCAAAGTGGGCCCGTGACATTCGCGATACGTGTGATGTTGCTCGGGTGCCGTTTTTCTTCAAGCAATGGGGCGGCCGCACCCCGAAGCGCAATGGTCGCGTTCTTGATGGACGGACTTGGGATGCGCTGCCTGACGCCGGGTAACAAACAGCCTCGACGTCTGATCGCGGGGACCCGATGATCACGGCCAACTCGCCGAGCGTGAGTCGGTGGAACTCCGCGTCGTCGACCACGGTCAAACCGGCGAGAAACCCCTCATCTGTCGGCTGCGTCGCCGCCTCGACAGTGTCACTCCACCGGGCGTCGTCGGAGAAGTCTGTGCGGATCAACAACGATTGACCGTCGGGCAGTTCTCGCATCATGTCCGCACTGTAGGACGCACGGGCGGTACATCGCAGCGAGTCGTGAACCATCGACGCACGCGCACGACACGACGATGTCTCACTCCCGCAGCGGGTCACACATTCTCACGCGACACTTACAGACACCGCCCGGAAGTGGGCCGGTATCGCGATGCTCCTGATCACCGGGTCAGGCGCGAACTCTGTTGCTGCTCAGTTTAGTACGTCGGCGCGTGTTCTGACGTAGTGCTCTTCGGTCACCGCGTCGCGCCCGCGTAGTCACGACCGGCATCTATCGAGTCGTAGTCGTCCGCGTCGTACCCCGAACTCGATTCGATTGCGTCGTCGGCGCTGTGGTCGCCATCGACGGTGGTGGTGGTGCTGTGCGCCTGGTTAGCTGCGACGGTGGGGGCTGCGGTGCTGCGTTCGCAGGCGATGTTCTGCTGGACCTGTGTCCAGGTCTTGATGTGCCGAGAGACGGTCGAGGTGTGCAGCTCGAGGTGGCGGGCGATGTCACTCAGCGACCAGTCGGGGTGCGCGAGGTAAAGGTAGACGCTGGTCCACACGGCGGGCTTGAGCAGGCCATTATCGAGATCTTCGTCTACCCCGGCGAGAGTCGAACCTTTTGTCGCGCCGAGTTGCTCGACCTCCACACGATCGATCGGGCCGTCGATGCGAGCTGTCTCAGTGGCCGTATCGAATGGTTGGGGCGTGTCGATTGTGGTCGTGGCACGACGGCGGCGGGGTGCGCGCAGGACGACGGCGACGATCTCGCTCATCGTGAGGACCATCGCTGGCGCTAATGCGGCTATTGCGGCTGCGACGGCGGCGTTGAGGACGGTTGCGGTCAGAACTGCGTGGTAGGCGTTGCCTGCGATCGACAGGATCGCCGAGGCGGTCAGCACTGCCACTACGAGTCGCCGACCTCGCTTCGTGGCTGCGTCGGTGTGCTGTGAGAGGGCGATCCGGATGACGGCGGCAGCGAGAATCGGGCCGTCGAGAGCGACGGGGATAACCCAGGCATCGGCCGGATGGATGCCGGCCATAACGGCGAGGTCGAGCAGGGTGGAAAAGGAGAGCTTGAAGGACGCCGCGCCGACGATGATGGCGATGGCCAGGCCGGTGATCAGGGCACCGGTCAACACGCGGGGGTGGATGTCGAGGGTGTCCTCGCTGGTGACGTCTGGCGCAGGGGTATTAGCGTTGTCCATTGATCGCAGGTCCGTTCTGTGATCGACCGGCCCCGGCGGTGTGTGGAGCACTGCCGGGGCCTTAGCGGCCGGATAGGGTACTTGATGTGGTTACAAGCGGCGCGGAGATCCGCGAGCCACTGAGCTGCGGCGGCACGCTCGTGCATACCGCATGTGCGCCGAATCTGTAGCAGCACACCGGCTTCGGTGTGGTCGAGGTCTGTGAGCTTGCACATGTCCTGCAAGATCAGAGGTCTACGCCATCGCGTACACGAGTCAAAGCTTATGGGTGACCCACGAGCTGTGCTAGCAACGCTAGCTAGCACAGCAAGCGGGCATGTTCATTCAGCGGTCTAGATGCCCCGCTTGTCGAGGTACTCACAGAGCGCTGCGTCGGTCAATGAAGCAATACTGATTGATCGATCCCCCGTCTCATAACGCAGCCTGTCAACGGCTCTGTTCAAACGAAGCTTGGTCGAACTCCGTATCCGCACATTGTGCTGCTCAGTGAACTTTTCCGCGCCTGGTCCTGCCGCCGGCCGCGCACTGTGCGGAGCCGACGGTTCGTTCGACGCCGGCTGAGTGGGCTCGTTTGTCGGGCTGATAGCGCCAGCACTGGTCGAGAAGTCGACGCTCGGCGACGCGGTTGATTCTTGCTGAGCTTCGTTCCCAACGCGCCGGGGTGAAACCGTTGGTCGCGAAGGGAGGTCTGCAGCCGGGTGGCGGCGGATGGCGGGTTCGCGTTGTGCGCTCATGCGGCAGGCTCTCCTAGAAGGTCGATAGACAGTTCTTTTAGCAGGGCGTCATAGGCGACTTGCAGGTCTATCGCCCGGCCTCCCTTGTAAGAATGGATGGGGGTGTGGCTGCTATGAGCGTCTTGGCGCGCCGCCAGCTCCGGGATCCCTGCTCTTGCAACCAATTCGCCGTATGCAGCACGCAACTCGTCCTCGCGATACTGATGCTCCGAGGTTCTTCGTTTCTTAGACAAGACGATCTTCTCAAGCTCGAGACGAGGGTTCGCACGCCGCTTGACGTTGGTGATGGTTTCTTCAACCTTGGTAATCGCACGCACGCTGTCGATGGTGGGTTCGGTAACCGCAATGACCGAGTCGCAGGCGCAGAGGACCGCGAAGAGTAATTTTCCGAGCGACGGCGGGCAGTCGATGAAAACTGCACTATAAGGCGACAGATCGACACCTTCAAGCGCGATATCCAACCGAAAGATCAGGTCGTTTGCGCCGTCAGCCTCAAGATTGGCGAGGCTCTGAGTCGCCGCGATCAGGTCGACCCGATCCCATTCGGTTGCTACTACTGCATCCGCTGCCGCACCTTCGCCAGTGACCGACATCAGGTCGAAGGTAGTTCGCATTTCGTCATCAACGTCGACTCCCAGACCGGTCGTCGCGTTGGCCTGAGGATCCATATCGATGACGAGGACGTGTTTGCCCTTGTCGGCCAAAGCACTCGCCAATCCGAGTGTTGTCGCCGTCTTCCCAACCCCACCCTTCTGGTTGCATATTGCGAACTTCCTGGGTTGCTTCGACGACGTCGACATTGGGATTCGCGTTCCTTTCTCTGTTCGAGGATCAAGGCCAACGAACTATTCTCCGAGGAAAACTGCGTTGGCTCGCACCCTGGACCTATGCCCTGCAAGCCTTCTGGCTCGCTACGCTATAACCAATTGCTTCGTGTGCTGCGTTAACACGCGGAGCGTTGCTTGCGACGAGCGCCCTGCTCGCTTACGTAGCGTGGCTCGCTACGCTACAACCAATTGCTCCGTGTGCTGCGTTAACACGCGGAGCGTCGCTTGCGACGAGCGCTCTGCTCGCTTACGTAGCTTGGTTCGCTTGTCTAGCACTGTTTGCACGCCTCGCTGCAATACTTTGCCTATCTACCCAAGTGGCACTAGCTAAGCCAGAAACGCGTGCTATGTCAGCAACGCTCACTTGCGTCGCTATCGACGCTTGCGTAGCACCCGCAACTAGTATATCGCCCCTATCGTGCCTTGGTCCGCTAGCTATGTCAGCTACATTAGCTTACTTTACCTTGCTCTGCTCGCTTTGTGTCCTTAGCTAGCTCTGCTAGCTATCATTGCACTCATACTCTCGTAACTGAGAATGAATTGAACACGCACCAACGAATCTGACTAACCGCCCACCGCACGCAGGCGCAACTCGCCTGCAACGGCCATCAACAGGGTAAATAGCAATGCTAGATGGCCTAGCACCCACGTATGCTGAAACCCGAGAGGGCCCGCGGGGCGCTGGCGTTGCAGAGCCTTGCAACACCTTGCCCCGCAGTGCGTCAGATGAATGTCGTTGGACACCCGGGGCTGCGGACTGGATGCAGAGGCGACACGACCCGCGACGGAATGCGTCAGAGCCGCAACACCGCAACCAAATCGAGAGCGGTGATCACGTACGGACCGGGCGCGCCTTGTTCAACTCGTGTGAAACTATGCTCGGCGAGTACGCCCCTAGCGTTGCTAGCGTGGATAGCTATCGTCACTAGCATCGACATCCAACCTAAAAGGTGGACGGACCCTTCCCGTACAACGATGACCGATGGGATGTCGCGCGACTCGTCGGATTCAACCAACTCAGCCTGCGGTGAGTTCAGCGTGGAGGACGGGAAGTTGCCGGTTGGCGGTGTACACAAGCGCCTCCGGCACGATTTCTCAAGGTGCGAGACGTGCGTCAGGCCGACACCCCACACACGAGCACCACCGTGAGGCTGTTCCTGCCTAGGTCGGGGGACCGGTCGGAACCACAACTACGCCCCGAACGTAACCGATCATTCGGTGGAATACCGGGGTAAACGGTCAAGACCACGGCCACCGAGGACATCCCACCGTTCGAGGCCCCAAATGCGGATGCGAAACTCCGGCAGTTGTATCCGCCGGGGGGAGGCAACGACCGCCAAGATCGCCTGGTGCAGCCCCGTGGCAACTTCGACGGGGGTCTATTACGGCGGCTCATTCAAGCTGGGCAGCATGGACACAGTCACCGTATTGGTTGTCACCCATAGGTCTCTGGTTTACACCCACGTAAATTACATTTTCCGCACTGTATGCGACGAAACACCAGCTCAGCGTAGTTTTTCGCTGCAGGCGTGTCAGTGACCTGCGCTATGCTGCCGATATGGACTTCCGATCAGGCCGAACACCTGCCGTGACCACCGTTGCGGGCACTGCCGAGGTTGGCAGGTCAGTCGCGGTCGAGCCGGAGATCCCACCCGCCGTCGCGAAACGGATCGCGGCCGCCGTGGACTCCTCACGGTCGGAGGGAACGCGCAAGACCTACGCCGCCGCGTGGCGACGCTTCTCCAACTGGTGCGAGACGAATGGTCACGTGACGTTACCGGCGCACCCGATCACCGTCGCCGCCTATCTCGTCGACGCCGCCGACACCCGAACCGAAACGGGGGAGCGGGCCTATGCCGTCGCCACCTTCGGCACTTGGATTGCGGCGATCAACCATCACCACCGGACGACCGGCCACCTGTCCCCGTCCGCGCACGAGTTGGTCACCGCAACCCTGTCGGGGATTCGGCGCGAGTACGCCGTGGCGGGCGACCGCCCCCGCACCCCACGAGACCCGCTGCTGGTCGACGACATCAAGTTGCTCGTGTGGACCGCGCGGGAAGGGTGTCAATGCTGGGCCGACGAGGTCCTTGAACGACGGGATTCGGCAATCCTGCTCCTTGGGTTCGCCGGCGCGTACCGCCGCAGCGAGCTGTCGGAGATGGTCTGCGGGGACGTCACGGTGCATCGACACGACGGCCTGCACATCCGGCTACGGAAGTCGAAGACCGACCAAGAGGGCAGGGGAGTGGTAAAGGCGCTGCCTTACACCGAGTCCCACGAGACCTGCCCACCCTGCGCATACGTCCGCTGGGTCCAGGTCGTGGCCGCGTTCGATACCGGCGGCCGCCCGTCTGTGATCCGACTGCTCCGGGGGCGAGAACCGTTCGACGGGCACGTGTGCCGTGGGGGAGTGCCGCGCACCGCCGCCCGCGCACCGCTGCTCCGCGCCATTGCAAAGAACGGCAACCTCGGCGGCACTGCACTCTCCGGCGCTGCGATCCATCAGACCATCCGTCGCCGAGCCGAACAGGCCGGCTACAACCACTCTGTACTCGCCAAACTTGGCGGACATTCCCTCCGGGCGGGGTTCGTCACCCAAGGCACTCGGAACGGTGCCGATGGTCCGTCGATCGCCCGGCAGACGGGACATGCCAGTCTTGACTCGGTCGAGGGGTATCGCCGCGAACACGCCCCCCTTGCCGGCAACGCCGTCGAGGAAATCGGGTTGTAGAACTCAGGCCTCAAGCTTGAGCCCGGGCGGAGCTAGCGGCGCATGTGTGTGCGCACGGACTCAAGTACGCGACGGGCCAATAGCGGCGGAACGGAGTTCCCAAGCTGAGCCTGGACGCTGCCTCGACTTCCTACCAACTCGAAGTCGTCTGGATACGTGAAGAGTCGTTTGACTTCGCTCGCTCGAAGGCGACGGTTGTCCCAGTGGAATGGGCCAACGTTTGGTCCGGGCTGAGCTTGAATCGTTGGCGATGGCTTTTCTGGAGAAAGCTTGAGCAAAAACGACCAGTAGCGGCTGCGCCACTCAAATCGAGGATCCGGGTGGCCCTTCTCGGCGGTGTAGTGCAGGTAGTTTCCGCCTGGTGGAATCTCTGACAGCAAAGGCCCGTACTGGCCTCCGACCGTCTCTTCCGGCTCAGGATCGCTGACCAACCCGGCAAGCGCCTCCCCGGCCGTGACGTACCCCTTGGCCGAATTGCCGCTGGCGCGTCGTTCCCACTGGCCCCCGTGGGTGGGCAAGGGATGTGGCGGCAGCGGCTTACCCTTAGGAACCCCAATAATGAATAAGCGTGGCCTAGCTTGGGGGACACCGAAGTCCGCGGCATTCAGGACCTGCATGTGGTGGTCGTACCCGGCCTCGCCTATCTCTCGCAAAAGTCGTTCCAGCGCAGGTCGACTTGCCTTGTTGTTGTATGTGAGGGCGTACACATTTTCTAGAACAAAGGCACGTGGTCGTGCTTCACGGAGTACTCGCGTGTACTCCTGAAGAAGCGTGGCATCAGGGTCCAGACCCGATCTTTTCCACTCCAGCCAAAACCCACTCTTCGAGAACGGTGTGCAGGGCGGTCCGCCTATCAAGAGGTCTGGCCGTTGCCCCCTTGTGAGTCCCGCAGCGCGACAAATCTCATCGGTGCTGGTGTCGAGGATGTCCTTCTGGATCACGGGCGACGCCAACTTCGGGAAGTTCTTCTCCATTGTCAGAGCCGCGTCGCGGTCGCGTTCAACGGCTGCGCGGACGTCGAAACCTGCCTGCTCGGCGCCCAAGTCCAGTCCACCCGCGCCGGAGAACAGGGAGATAGCGACTCCGTGGGTACTTGCCATACCCGTAAGCTTCCCATGCCTGCGGACCACCGCTTGTATCGGATGCTGCCGCGTCGCGAAAAAGCTCAGCGGCCATAGTGGCGTGAGTAGGCATCGGAGACGCCGAGCCGTAAACGTCCCAGGAGATGAGATGTCGGAGACCTTCCTCGCCGGTCGTTTCTACCCGCGGGTGTACCGCGTCAAAGGCCGCCAAGACATACACGACTTCCTCATCCGATCCGTGGAACAGTCAGGCGGCCAGGTTCTCTATGCCAGCGACAGCACCAGAGCACCCGTCTACCTGGGTGTGCAGGACAGTCGAGGTGATCGACTCGGGCTGCTGATCTACCCCTTCCGAATGACTCGCAAGGCAATAAACCATCGGCCGACCGATGAAGTACGCGGTCAGATCCGATACGGCGGCGAAGAGTCCTGGCGTGATTACCATCCGCTAGGTCGCGATATCACGGGTGTCGACATAACGCTCGTGCTTGGCGTAGACATCGAAGCAGGTCTGGCAGTCGGTCTCCAGCCATCGCTCTACGATCCGCTACCGATGGGTATCTCTTTTTATACGAAGACCGCGGAGATGGACCGCGCTGCCGACCACAGCTGGCACGTCTGGGAAAAGGAAAACAAAGCTGGACGCAAACGAAATTCCCCTCGTGGCCCGGCGGGACTCGAAACAATGGTGGCCTTCACCCCCGACAGGCTGTTGGACTACGCCCGCTTTGAACGTCGAGCTACTGATCTCGGCCTGGATCACGCCTTGCGGTTCAGCGCAGCGGAACTAGCCGCAGCGAGCGGGGCGACGGCGGCCGAAGGTTTGCACGCGTTGGAATCCGAGTTCGACCTGACCAGTGCAGAAATCCTCCACATCATTGCAACCCGGAACAGGCTCCAGGTTGCGGTTCGCGGTGGTGTCGCTGAGCATCATCTACAACGCGCTCTCGAGCAGGACCTACAGATCGATCGCGTCGACAGGCTCGATCAAGACGCCCAGCATGACTTCGATGTCACCATGACCACTGGTAGTTCGTGGAGAGTGGAGTGCAAGAACGCCAGCCCCACGACCTACGCGAATGGAGACATGAAGGTTGAGGTGCAAAAGACCAGAGCTTCACGCAACGATCCAGCCAGCCGCTACTACCGTGTAGATCAGTTCGATGTGGTTGCTGCGTGTGTGTACTCGCCTACCGGGAGATGGGAGTTCCTCTTCCATGCCACCGACACACTCCCTCGACACCCAAATTTTGTAGATCGACTAGCTCCGATGCAAAGGGTAAATGGCAACTGGTCAAGCAATCTCAGCGAGGCAGTCAGTGCAGCGACGGGTACATCGAATTCGGACTAAGACACGCCAGTCACGGATTCCTTGAGACTCTCGATGCACATCAAGCCACCTTCACACACATCTGCCCGGACTCACGGCCTCTTGGTATAGGCCGCGCGGAGCAACACAGTCATGTGCTAACTGATTGGACACATGCCAAGTCGACCGTCTTCCTTCGTCCCAGCGTGCGAGATCCGTCTCGACAACCGCCGGCATCTTGTGGGTGCCCGTTGTAAGCGGATTTGTTGCTATCGGGTGTCCCGGGAGCCGCGCGGGGACGGGGATGCGCCGCCATCTGCCCACGCAGTGAACTCCGACGGCCACGCCGAGAACGACGGTCTCGGATGGTTCACCTCGCGAAATGCGGAAGACTACCGTCAGTCACACAGCGACTAGTCGATCGATATCCCAAGGTCCAGACAAATCTCTTGAAGATATGAAAGGTCAAGGGGCCACAATTCCTTTAAATCGTACAGGCTTTCAGTCGCCAGTAGGTATGCGTAGAGCACTCCAGAAATTCCATACATCAATGGTCTGCGTTCACGATTACTCGCAATTTTTTCGGCAAGATACGGCTTCGATTCGATCAAGGACTCAACCCTAGATGCCACAGAAGTGCCGTCGCCTTCGAAGCCCAATTCGATCAGATCTTCAATGAACTCGGAGTTATAGTTGGTTGCCGTCGGCTCGACCTCAACAGCTTTTCGGTAAATCTCATCCAATTTCGTTACAACACCTCGAACATTAGACTCCGCTTCATCAAGCTTTCTCGCCACATCGCCAAAGATGTCATCGGTGGCTTCGATCAGCGCCATGCTACGAGCAACAGATCTGTGCAGACTTTTCGGAGCCTCGCGCTTAGACTTATAGAGGCGGTCGTGCGTTAATTCGCTGTGCGCATGCTGTAAAAGAGTTCTGATCTGCACTTCGCAAGCTGTGCCCGCTGGAATAGCTACACCCTGATAGATCAGATCAGACTTAGGCCGAACTACAAGGTGAACGGACTGGTAGGCAAACTCTAATGGCTTCAGATCACGTTCCGCTTCGTAGTCCCTGTCCTTCGAAACGGAGTGGCCAAAACTCCGTACGATGTCTTCAATTTCGGAAATCTGTTCAGTTAGTAGCACAACGAATCGGACACCTACACGGTCATCTATCGTCTCGATATCTTGATCCTTGGCCGTCTTTTTCTGAACCTTCGCGAGGTACGAATCATCTGCTTTCAATCGGGGGGCGGGTGGTATTTTTAGAAAATTATCCAACGAAGAACCATCGATATTCTTTAGGCTCGACAGAACACTTTGAACGATAAACTTCCCCCAAGCCTGGTAAACAGGCTTTTCAAGGTTCCACTTCGCGAGCGCATCCTTTTCGATGGTCATGCTTCTGTGGGGTTCTCGTTGATCTCGATAACAGTTTTGTCGTGGTTTTCTCCGGTCTCGCGTGCAGACTTGTACTCAATTTTTACATTTTTGGAGAATGATTCAACAGAACCCGTCAAACGAATACCAGAAGGGAAGGCGACGGTGCGCTTGTTCAGCTTAGACTTAATATCCCCAATGTCTTTTGAAAATGCTCGTGTAGAAAAGTTCTCGGACTCCATGAATTGCCTAAAATCCGACGCTCTCTTCGTGTCTTCTGATAGATATCTTTCAGTGAATTCTTCCACTGAGATTGTTGGACTTACGTCAATCTTCAAGTAAGAGTACAGTGCGGTTTTAGTATCCGCTTGCTCTTGAGGCGACGAGATCGCATTGTTCACATAATGACTTGTTAGCTCATAAAATCGTTTGGTTAAAAATGCGCTATCTTTAGGCAGCGCGCACCCCAGGAAGGAATCGTAAAAGTACTTTGATGCATTCTGTCTGTCAGCTTGCGTCATTCGCTGATCGAATACGACGGCCTCCCAACCTTCGGCATCCATTTCGTTAGATAAGTCGCCGTCCCGTTCGACAAAGATACCCACCTTGTAGAGCTTGGAAGCAGGTGTCAAGACTAATTGGTCAAGAAGCTTCAGGGAAATCGAATCCGATTCGTCAATTGAGAATCCGGACTGTGGCTCTGCTTTCATTAAGGCCACGAATGACAAAGCGGGATACCCCGTCGTTCCGTTGATGATAAAGAGAAATCCCTCGGGGGGAACTTTTGTCCTCTGGGCATCCGCAAGTGCGTCAGTTATTTTTGTGGATATCCTGATGAATTCATCGTCGCTAGCGAAAGCTGCTTGCCTGCCCAGCTGGAACGTTGTATCTGCACCAGCCTTGACAATGTCTACCGTCATCGCCTTGGACTGATTTGCTACAGCCATGACCAGTCGTTGCTCAATGAGTCGCTTGACGTCGGTATCGGGCCGGAACACCGACCTGGCGTAGATGGGTGTCACCCGTTCACCGCCTGGCGCTCGTTTGAAGACATGATGCAAGGTCAGTCGTTCTACAGTGAGGTTCTCGAACATGCCCGGCGTGACATCCTTCCAGTCCGCAGTCAAAGCGGTCAGACTCTAATCCAAACGCGCCAAAGGTCCTTGCCGCTTCGATGAACCGTATCTGCCATGCGGTTTTCAGGTACGACCTTGGGTCGCTTCTCAGCGAGGGATACTTCAGCACGTGTACTGAATGAATGACAGAAATATCTCCACTCAGCCTGGGGGCTCCGCATCTGTGGCCCCCAGGCTGAGTGGACAGCACACTGCTGTGTCCGCCTCGTCCACACGTCGCTTCTGCACGGAAGACCTCGTGTCCGAGCGCTCAGGGAGGATGAGCGTATGGACGACGAATGGCAAGCCGAAATCTATGACAGCATCCTCGCTCGCACAACGGCATTGTTCGCGGAGCGGGGCGACGAGCGAGTTGTCGCGCTCCTCGTTGACGTCAGAACCATGACCATCTCCGACGGATCCACCGTGATCGGGCGTAACGAAAACGCTTGGACGAACCTCCCGGAGGAGGTTTACAACCGCGCGGCGCTTCTCGACGTCGATGATCACCTCGTAAATCGATTCACGAACGACGTCCTTCAACAGATCAGCGCTGTTCTCGGCTATGTCGCTGGACGGTTGGGTGAACCCAACATCACCGAGGTACGGGTGCAGCCAGCCCTGCCTGACATAGTCGGCGACTGGCGCGAAATTTTTGCCGGACGTCTAGGCAGAGATCTGGTGAGCAATCAGGCCAGACGTGAGCGCAACTTGGCGAATTACCCAGTCGAAGATGGTCTCACGTTCGGCAGTAAAGAAGAGTTGACCGTATACAAGGTGCTCAAAGACCTGCAGCAGGGTGCACCGGAAGACCGGACAATTGCGATCGCACCGTCTCCGGGAGTCAGACTTCGCGCCGGTCACACCTGGACTCCTGATTTCGTCGTCTTGGGTAACCGCAGAGCCGTTGTGATTGAGGTCGACGGGCCGCACCATCGCAGTAGCCGTCGATTCGCCGATGACAAGAACCGTGATCTGCAGTGGCAGCGTTGCGGTGTACCAACAGTCCGTCTGCCCGTCGAAGATATTTCCGATGTGACCGGGTTAAAGGCAAGGCTCGCCGAAGAGGTACGTCATCACCTCTGGAGGTAAAGCACGGATCCCAGTTCTGTGTTTCTGCCTGACGGACCGTCAACATGTCTTGACGGTGCGGTAACTGCGGAATACGCGCCTGCAACGTTGAACCCCCAGACATCGACCAGCTGTCACAGAACTCCGTCTGACGCTTGGGACTGCCCCTAGTTCAGTTGACTGTTAGGGCTGAGTGGTTCAGCCCGCGTGCGGTGTGATCAAATCGTTACTTGAAACTAACGCTACGTCAGGTTTTAGAGTAGGAGGCGCACATCGATGGGAGGGGATCTTGGCTAAGCGGGTATGGCGAGTTGGAGAGTTGGCCCGGGAGTCCGGCGTCACAGTGCGGGCGTTGCACCATTACGAGGCTCTCGGATTGCTAGTCGCGTCGTCGCGAACGTCGGGCGGCCATCGGTGCTATACGCAGGCCGATGTTCGGCGGCTACATCGCATTGTGGCGTTGCGGAGCTTGGGGTTTCCACTCGAAGACATCGCTGCGGCGTTGCGCGCCGAACCCGACTTGGATCCCGGAGACCTCATTCGGGAGCAGTTGGTCCTGATCGAGGAACGCATCGATCGGGCCGCGGTTCTACGGAATCGTTTGCTCGTTGTGCTCGATGGTCTTGACAACGCGGTCGAGCCATCGACATCAGAATTCCTGCGATTGATAGAGGAGACCATGACCACTCACCAACCTTTGACCTCAGAAGAATTCGAAAGCCTCAAGCAGAAGCGTGAAGAGTTCGCGCAGCGGATGGGTTCAGCGAAACTGGAGGAACTCTCGAAACGACGCAAATCCAGCGCCGCGGAAATGAGCCGTGCCGAACACGAGAGGTTACGTGACAACCGCGCGCGGATCACTCCGCCCGACATCGAAACCGCCGCGATCGCAGATCAGTAGGAACCTAATTGCTGTCGCCTCGAATTATACCTGTCAGGATTGACAGGTCCTGCCGGGCGCGACGGTCAGGAGGGCCGCTCTGATGTTCCTGCCGTATAGCAACATCAGAGCGGCAAATTGAACAGGCCCCAAGCCCCCGCACTGAGCAAGCAGCCGCGTCCACGGAACGACCCAGTAGATCACCGAAGCTCGTCATTCAGCTTTGCCGGTCCGGAACACGCTGCGCCAGAACATGGGAGCAATAACTCTGTCTCGTAGGGTCATTCACAAGACCGACCTGAGGCAACCGTGACGCCGACTGCCCAACACCCCATGGGCTAACGTTGATAGCGAGGTCGTGGATGCACGCAGTGCGTTCGTGCACGATGCCCACTTGGAGCAGACGGTCTGCGCTTCGACCCTCTGCGGACGTGATGCGGCTTGCAAACCTCGGTAATCGACGACGAAACATCCCTACTAGCCTTTCACGACCGGCTTGCCAGGATCTGCCTCGAATCGAAGTCTTCGGCCAGAATTCTGCTAATGCGCTCTTCGTGGGGTGATGCGGTGGGGACGCGCACCGAAAGCACTTTCGCGAAAACGGTCTCTCGATAGCAGGCACCGTGCCGGAGACGAAGCTCGTTATGCGGTCGACACCGTGTGCGTCGGAGAACACTCGAGCTCGGTGCGCGAAACCGACCGCAGTGGCTCCGCCTTCTCGCCGGGAAGCGCTTCAATACAGCCTGCCGTGAGTGCCGTGGGTCTTCCGTGCCTGGGTTTAGGGCGACATCGGCCATCGATATCGCCGGCTCGGCTATCAACGCGAATACGCACCAGGTGCGCGGCAAGCGACCCACGGCGACTGTGTCCGATCCGGTCGGCTTTTAGCCCGGTACCGTCGCACTTGTGACACCGAGACGGGGCAGCGCGGTGAGCGGTTACAGCTATCAGTGGTCGTTGTTCGTCGATTGGTGTTCCGCGGCCGACGTCGAGGCTCTCCCCGCGTTGCCGGTCACGTTGGCCGAGTTCCTCGATGAGAACCCTGCCGGCGACGCGGTTCAGCTGCGTCGGGTTTCCGCGATCAACCGCGCTCACCTCGATGCTGGCCATCCTGCGCCCGGGCGAGTCACGTCGATTCGGATGGCACTGGACTCGGCTCGCAGCGAGCGAACGATGCGGCGTGCCTCGCAGTACCAAGGGATCGCGGCCGAACTACCCAATATCGGATCGACGGCTGCACTGTTCGGTCGCCGCGACGCCGTCCTGCTCATTCTCACCGGAGCGGGCTTGTCCCATAAGGCTATTGCAGGACTCGACCGCACCGACATCACCACCGACGGCGACAGTGTGTGGATCGGCGGCCGCCACCGAATCCGCATCGCCCCCACCGACGCCACCGATTTCGAGCCGGCCACGATATGGGACCGATGGCACACGGTGCTGCGGTTCTCCGACAGCTACCCCTCGACGACACTGCTGGCAGAACATCTACAGCGCAACACGTTTCCGGATATGACCGCGTTGCCACACCGCCCGGGTCCGATCGCGGTACCGATCGACCGGTGGGGACACCTGCCCCTGCCAGTCGCGGCGATGACCGCAGCCGAGGTCGGAGCGGTGATTGCCAGGCACCGCATCGGAGCTTCTCCACTGCACACCCCACGTCGTCCCATCATCAGACCGTCCGACGGTACCGATCGGAGTGACCCAATCGCCGCGCCGGAGCCGGTCTCTGTAGACCTCGACTCCGGGTACTACCGCTCGGGCGTCGAGGCACGTCGCCGTGCCCACACGGCGCTGGCCGATGTACCGGACATGGTCGACGACGTCGAGGACCGCATCGAGCAACTCCTCGAACGCACCCTGAAACTCCTCGACTCATCCGCCGACGGTGGTAGCACCTGACACGACGGCTCAAGATCGACACACCAAGACCCCACCGTCGCATACCTCATCGAACACAGCGATCGGACACCAACTCGTTGCCCCAACAGGGGTCCAGCACCTCAACGCAGAACGGCGACAAATGACGTGCGGCCTACGGGCTCAGTCCCGACACCCCGCACACTGTCAACATCTCTCGACGGTGCGGTAGCCCGTTACCGTCCATCCGCCGACACCGACACCGACACCGACACCGACAAGTCGATGCAACACTCCGTTCGCCCAGGTGCAGCACGTCGACGTAGTGCGCCCGGATCTACGCCATGCAGCTTTCCTATCAGATTGTATACGCAAATATAAGATAGAATCCGATACAACTAGATACAATCCGATAGTCTGAGGCTATGGAGTACGGACTGAACCCCTTCACACCAGGGTCTGGCACCCGACCACCCGAACTCGTCGGGCGCACTGCCGAACTCGAACGATTCGACCTGTTGGTCGCGCGGGCGAAACGGCGGCGCTACGACCGTGGGCTCATGCTGCAGGGTCTGCGGGGGGTAGGGAAGACCACGCTGTTGGCGACCATGGCGGACCAGGCTCGCCGCCACAATTGGGTGGTGGTCGAGGTCGAGGCCCAGACCAGTGTGGAAGGTGCCGAAGCCCTGAGACGGCGCATCGCCAAAGACATCTCTCGCGCTGTACGTCGTCGTCAGTTCGCCGGCCCGGTCGCGAACAAGATCCGGCAGTTGACCGAAGAGTTCTCGGTGTCCGCCACCGCGTTCGGTGTCGGAGTCGAGCTCGCTCGCTCAACCGATACCGAGAAGCCGACCTTAGGGGTCGAATTCGAGGATCTCGTCGAAGATCTCACCGAGGAACTGCGCAAGGACGGCACCGCGCTGGGGCTGTTCATCGACGAGATGCAGGAACTCGAGCCGGCGCTACTGCAAGTGATCCTGGCAACCCAGCACCGTGCGGCCCAGCGAGAATGGCCGTTCTTCGTGTGTGGCGCAGGCCTGCCGAACCTCGCGCAAGCATTGGCAGACGCACGGTCGTACGCCGAGCGCCAGTTCGATTACAGGACCATCGGTCCGCTCGCTGACGATCAGGCCCGCGATGCGATCGTCACACCCATCGCCAGGCTGAACCAAGACATCTCTGTCGAAGCGACCGACTACATCGTCGCGGCAAGTGACGGATACCCGTACTTCCTTCAAGTGTTCGGTCACGAGCTCTGGCAGGCAGCCCAGCAATCCCCGTTCACTCTCGCCGACGCCGAGGACGCCGTCGACACCGGCCATGCCTCGCTCGATTCCGGCTTCTACAGCTCGAGGTGGCTACGGGCCACCGAAGCAGAAAAGCGATATTTGGTCGCCATCGCACGCAGCGGAACAGACACTCCGCGGACGGCAACCCTCGCCGAGGCCCTCGGATCGAACCCGCAATCGATGGCACCGCACCGTGACTCCTGCATACGCAAAGGACTCATCTGGTCTCCCGCCCGCGGCCTGGTTGCTTTCACCGTCCCCGGGATGGCGGACTTCATCCGTCGCCAACCCAACGCTCCGGTCATCTGATCTCATACAGAACGCCATCTGGGCCGAAGTCGAGCACGTAGACGGATCGCGCAGCGCGGCATCACACAGCGAGGTCGGTGTAGGAACCAGTTCGATCCACCGTTGCCGCGTCCAACCACGCGGCGGGCGAGCGCGAGCAACGCGAACACGGCCGGCGCGCCCGCGTCTGCCCTAGATGGGTGACCGGTACTCAGTGCGTCAGAACGGGTCTGGCGGCCCGGTATCCATCACGGCGAGGATGTAGTCGTGGTCGGGTGGATCGGCCGGGTGATCGTCACCAATCGCGAACAATGACCGATCGGGCTCGGGCGGGGTGCGTGCCTCCTCCCGCGCTGCGAGCCATTCTCGCCAGACGATGCGTTCGGCGCGGTGGCGCACGATGCGGGCACGGACGGCCGACGTGAGACCGTGACGATGGCCGATGTCGTCGAGTTCGACCGGCCCGACACCGATGTGGGCGTTCTCGACCGTGAGCAGACCGGCGACGCGAAGATCCAACAAGACCTCGTACCCGCTGGTGCGTCCCATCCCGGTGGCGGTGAACAACTCGTCCGGGGTAAGGGGTTCTGCTGCGGCGAGGACGGCGTCGTAGACGATGCGGTGACGCCATCCGATGACACTCCATGCCGGGTGTACTGATTCGACCTCTGCTGCCCCCGCCACGGTGTCGGTTACCGCCGCTCGTCCCGCATGTGTGGGCACCAGCGCGTACCGATCCGGGTTCTGGCCCACTCCGCGTTCGATCAGCAACAGCGGTGAGCCTTCCATGTCCCGCAGCCGCTCCAGAACTGACCACACCGTCGATTCAGGGAGCATGCCAGCGGCGATGGACAATGACCGCCCACCGACACCGACAGTGGGAACACCTTCAACTATTTGATCGGACACTGCGGCAGCCCACGCCAAGGCTTGAACGACTGCATGGGTAGTCCATCGATCTCGCCGATGAAGAAACTCGGAAGCGACCCAGGTTTGAGCGTGGGTAAGCCATGAACGAAATACCGGATCGTTGGTACCCCCTGTGTGCCTTTGCTTGTGCCCGATATCCCGGACTGGGTCCGGGAGTGTCGATGCGGCCCAGTCGAGGGCGCGGGCAGTGTCGCGGCGGATGGCACGTTCGGGTTCGGCGTAACGGCCGTACGCGGCACGTACACCCGCCCATGCAGGTTCAGTGACGCGGGTGAGGATGTCGGCGGCGCTGGCACCGGCTAGGACGGCGTGGGTGATAACCGACTGGCGTGCTTCCGAGCGTGAAGGCCAACGCCGGGTGTCGATGCGGCCGGTGCTGGCGAAGTCGAGGACGCAGCGCGGCGGAGGGGTGGAGCGGCAGAAACGCGGATGCAACCGGGCATCATCGCTACCGCCGAGGACGCGTTCGGCGGACGTCTCGGCGCGGATGTGGGCGTCGATCGGGCTGGTGATCGCGCGGCCCGTTCCTCCGAGCAGGGCTTCGAGGCGTTGGAGTGTGCCGGCATCGGACCCGACGGTCAGGATGTCGGATGCTACCGCCGGGTCGAGGTCGACGAGGGTGCGGTAGCCACCTTCTTTGCACTGCGAGCCCGGCACGGTGATGCAGCCGGTTGCGTCGTTGGTCATCGGTGTGATGTCCAACGTGGGAAGTCGCGCTGCGAGAAGGCGCAACAACGGTCGTACCTCGTGGGCGGTGACTGTTCTTCCCGGTGCCAGCGGTATCAGCACGTGTCGGCCGCCGCTGGTCGATTCGTCGACGACGGCGCGGCCACCGCATTCGGTCAGCCACGCCAGCAGACGCGTTACGTCGGCGACAACGGCGGCGTAGCCGTGGTGTTTGGTGTCGAAGTCCAGGGCAACGATGCCGGCGCGCCCGCGGGAGAACAGCGGCACAGCCGCTGGCAGTGCTGGTCTTTTGATCGTCAACGGTCCCGCGGACACGTATTTACGCGTCGTCGGGTCGTACAGCCTCATCGATCGGCGCGCAGCAATAGCCGAT
This sequence comes from Rhodococcoides fascians A25f, assembly GCF_000760935.2. Classification (NCBI taxonomy): domain Bacteria; kingdom Bacillati; phylum Actinomycetota; class Actinomycetes; order Mycobacteriales; family Nocardiaceae; genus Rhodococcoides; species Rhodococcoides fascians. The sequence continues at coordinate 59,133 of NZ_CP049745.1, forward strand.
GCGAATCGTCGCCACAACCGGTCTGCAGTCGCATCCGGATGGACGACACGAGCGATCAATCTTGTACCTACTTCAGGGCACGATGTACCCTGAGACATGTCACGCAAGACAAGTCCCTTCGGGGAGTAGCAACACCCGAGTCGCGAGCTAGTCACTCGCTTCTCTGATTTCGAGAACCCTCGGCCCGCCCGCCGGGGGTTTTTCGTTATCTGTGCTGCGCTAATTCAGTTGAATGAGTGTCCCGAATGTCGGTTCGGAACTGAACGATCACGCAGTCAGGGGCAACACCCCTTGGTTCTGCGGTCGGTTGAGTTCAAGTGCGAGGTCCTCGCGGTCGTTCACGATCGCGATGAGGTCGGCCAGGTATTGACCCAAAGACGTCACACCTGCTGAACTCTGTTGTTCTTCGAGCGTCTTGATCAGCTCTAGCGGGATTCGGACAGTCAACGGCTTCCGGTCACCCTTACTGGGCATCGGCATAGCGTGGCCTCCTTCATCTGCATCATCGGTCCCAACCAGGCATCATCCTGATGCAGAATCACGTTAGATTGCTTCAGACACGCCGAAGGCATCTCTAGGAATTACATCCATGTCGTTCAGTCGCGCGACCCCGTAAGTACGAACCGACAGTGGTCTCAGCCCGGTAGGCCCGGCAGCGGGCTCGCCGTCGCCGTCGACCACTCGCGGGCCACCATCGTCACCGCCGTCGCCCGACCAGACACGAGCATCTACATCGACGGCACGGCCACCGAGATGACAGCGGCAACCAGGCCACCGTTGCCGTCACCATCGACCGCGTCGTCCAACACAGCAGCGGTGAAATCACCCCGTTCACCGGGTATGCCGGAACCGTCGACCTCGACCGAACGGACGACGGCTGGAAGTCTCGAACTACCGCCTTACCGCCACCAACCGCTGAGCGGCTTCAGCGCAGAACCCGGGATCGAGTAGGAACAATCCCGTTGGAGCTCACGCTGTCGGCATACAGTCCGAATGACCATGTGCCCGTGCGCCAACCGTGGCCAGGAGATGGCGGCTAGGGTGTCTCGCGGACAATCAGGCAGTATCGACAACCACGACCACTGGCTCGCTGCACTAAAGAGCGAACATGAACCAAAATACTCGCTTTCAGAAGAAAGTCAGTTGAGCCTCGTCGACACGAACACGACCGGACCGCACTCTCCGCAGCGGGGGAGCGACGTCGGCCATCCCGAGGCCGGCACTTGCGCGTCGCAGCAATTCCGCTCGAACCCGAGACCGCTCGACAGAGCGAGCTCGGCCGATCGACGATTCGCGATCGCTCCATTCCGATTCCCAGACAGCCGATCCCGCTGTCGGCGCATCCAACGCCCGGTCGGTCAATCGATCGAGAAGTTGATCGAGCCTGTCGATCAGAACCTCGGCGAGGTCTTCGAGCACACGATCGGGCACCTGAATAACGCCGACGGACTCGTTCTCACTCACACGCGACACTGTAGAGCTGGGCACCGACGAAATCGACATTTGCCGTCACAAGTGCGGCGAGATCAACAACGGCGGGTACCCGTTTTCTTTTCAATGAGGCCCGCCCCTCAACGCCAATATCACAGTTGCTCCGCCTCCAACACTGCCCTGCTTAGACTTGTCTCCACTGCTTTAGCGGCGAGCCGCTTTCCTTCCCGGCTCGAGGTGAATGATGCCAAAATAGGGAGATGAGTCATCGCAAACACCGGCCTGATCACGCCGAGAAGGCCAGTCAAAGTGAGACGACCGCGGACATGCCTGGGATTAACTGGTTCGCAGCCGTAACTAGCGAATGTTGTTCGCTAGTTAGACTAATTTTAATAGGGGTTCAGCGAGTTATTCTTCGTTTATGCTCGCACCGCCCGCGTCAGTCCTGCACCATTGGTCCATCAGCAGCGACTTTCTGACGGTAAGGACGCACAGCAATGTCATTCAGCGATAGCTTCAAGCTCACTGTCCTTCCACCAGAGCCTCGAAGCGGATCGGGGCAACCGGCCTTTGCGAACTTCTTCACCGCCACTGTCGATGAGACGGGCTCCGTTGCCGAAGCAATCGAGATCGCAGCCGCCGACGAGCAACTGCAGCTGCCCACGTCGCTCGCAGCCGCCGGGGAAGACCCTCCACCTCCGGACAGCGTGGTCAAGGCGGGGGTCGCGACCGCAAGCTACAGCGTCAAACGGAAAATCTGCTACGCAGGAGCGGCGTTAGTCGCCGTCGCCGCTGCATGCTGGGCGACCACAGAATGGTTTGCAAAAGAAGACATTGGCACTCTTCTCGGGACAGCCGCAGGGAAGCCTGTCGAGGGTTTAACGATTTTCGCGGTGTTCTTCGTCGCAGCACTGGGTATCGAACGCCTCCTAGAACCCATCTCGCGGGCCATCGTCGCTCCGGCCAAAGAGGCGAAACAAGTCCAAGCCAAAGCTGCGGCAAGGACGTGGCAACATGCGATTGACGGAGTCGCAATTACTCAAGAGCGTTGGGCCATGGCCGTCAGAGCGGTCGATCACGCGACGGTTACCGCCGCGAACGACCCCACCAACAACGCGCTAGAGACCGCTGCCGCCAACGCTGTCTCGAAAGCAAACGACGCAGCGAAAAAAGTCAACACCGCGACGGAGATGGCCAACACCAAGGCTGACCCGGCCGCGGAGGCGGCGGCAAAAGAGAAGACCGCCAGTTTCGGTGGTGCAGTTCTATTTTGGACCCTCGCTACTATCATTTCGATGTTCGCGGCCGCGAAGCTCAACCTGTACTTTCTGCATACGGTCGGCATCAGCAGTGGAGCCGTCTGGGTTGAAGTTCTGGCCACGGGTCTCATTATCGGAGCAGGAACGAAGCCATTACACGACGTCGTTGAACTGATCTCGAAGAAAAAGGATGCCGCAGACCAGAAGGCTGCGAACGCTGGGTAGGAACGTCGGGTGACAGCAAACCTGAGATTAGATTAGTGACCAGGGGCAGGGATCTAACTGCCCAACTTGATCGTCAGTCCGGGCGCACCGGCGTAGGTCTCGCCGCCAACCTTTCTTCTGCGCCAGTCAGCATCTCCTTCTCGACCGCCCAGCCATAGCCTTCTCTGAACACTGCAGATGCATACTTTCGAGCGGCAGACGACCTGGGACTAGTGACAGGCAGTTGAGAGTGCACGTCCTGCGTAGATATCCGACATCTACTGGCGCTCGGTGACATTGAAACCGAGAGATCCACCGAATCAACGCACACACCTGTCCGAGTGACAGTAGAAGCAGGTTGCCACCCGACGTTTACCAAGGTGACGATGCAGGTTGTCCAAGATCGCTGTCACCAACTCCCAGATCAGGTGGCAGAGCCCACCTACGTTGCCATCCGATACTTAAGTCCAAGATCTCCGAACGGCTCTGCCCTAGAACCCTTTCCAGCCACAACCCTGCATATCAAGACTAGTTCGTATTGCTCGGCCCTTCGCCAGCGGTGCCCGCGTGCGCATTCACGGTCAGGATGTCCTGACGGCCGCCAGGCTGTCCCCCACCGGCAGTTTGGGCGTGGAACGACTCGCATCACAATCCCCGGATGCCGATCGCGCGTACACAGGTACACGACCAGAACTCGCGACACGACAGATTTGCGTCTTCCGTCAACGCCCACTGCCGGCATACTATGCGGTCCAGCGGCAGTGAAGCTCATAGATTTGGGAGTAAGGACATCAACGCGGTGGCCGCTCGTGCATCGAGCAGCCTCATGCAGATCGCAGTGGCCGAGCAGATGACAACCAGCACTGTACAAAGACGAGCCGTCGCCGCCCACCCGGCGGCCGTCGCCGACATCACCGCATCCCAGAATGACGATCGGCGAGGCCACGCCGCGCACCTCGACTTCGACTTACCCATGTCCACTCCCTAGTCAGCCCGTCTCGATAGCTCGTACTGTTGCTGCTGCGCAGTCCGATGTCGTGACACCAAATTGACATGGGGGGAACCTTGGGCATCATTGAGTCCATAACCGACGAGTTCAACGACCTGGTTGATCGTCCCGGCGGCCTGACCGTCGATAATCTCGTCCACTGCCCGACCATCGTTGCCCTCCTGGCACACGGTGACGCAGAACAGGCTTATCTAGTAATCGACGGGATCCGGCAGCGCAACGAATCCCGCGACGTCGCGGCCGCATTCGCCCACATAGGAGGCTTCGGGCACGCCGGTGACAACACCGAGGCCCGGCTGAACGACTTCGCCAAGCAGTTCCCGAGCCCACGTCCACGAAGCGATGAAGAGGACGGCTTCGTAGCAACACGCACCGTACGCCGCTGGTCTGCTTCAGGTCGGAAGATGCTCGCCGAGAGAATCATTCACGCCTCGGGAATCGAACCGCCCACGGTGCACCTAGATGTGTTGCGCAGCAACACCACCGCCGTCACATTGCTCCCCACCATTTATCATATGCACGGTTACGTAATGAACGATCCGCTCCTCATCGTGGTCGGCACACAGACACACACGATCGTCGCCTTTCCCGCCGAGGAACTTGAGCAGATTGGGACAAACGTCTACCAGCCAGTCAACGCAGTCCAAGCAGACGTTGGCCTGCCTGTGCACCTGCTACTGATCTGGCAGGGCGAGGTGCAACCCACCGTGGTCACGCGAACAATCGGGTTCGGGGATGACCTCGTCCAGATGGTGTCAATGACGGCGGGCGCCTGCGGGGTGATGCTCTACCGCGATCAGGACAGCGATGCGATCGACGAGCTCGCCGAAGTCGCCGCCGAAATCGGCCGGCAACACGCTGACGCCGCGAAGGACCTGCGCGTCGAGTCGCGCGGCCACAGCGTCTCTGAAGACTGACAGTCCGCGACCAAAATGTGTCGTTCGACAGACCACTGAACAGGACGGCACGTACGTTCCGCTGTATGGACGAAACTCCGAAACAGCACGAGTGCGCGGTCAGCGGCTGCACGGCGAAGGCCACACGACAGGACGAGGTGGTCGGCAAGCATCTGCGGATCGCACATGTCGAGCTCCCGAAGGCGACCATCCGTGTGGCAGCCTGGTTGTGTGACGCGCACGAACTGAACGACACCGGCCGCATCCACCTCGACCTGTGAGCAGCCCGGACCAGACACGCGCACATTTCAAGCAGATGCAGCACTTCGAGAACGAGGCGTTCATACCGTCCTGGACGATCGAGCGCTTGATCATTCAAGTGCTCGGCGGTTGGTCGAATCTGGTCGAACAGGTGCGGTGGCACCGGTATCACGCGGCAGGGATCGAGAACCAGAACGAATTCGTGCACCCGAACGCGGACCAACTCGGCAAGACCATGAAGAACATTGCGCGCGACGCAGGGATTCGGGCGCCCGGTGCAGAGATGAAGTCCGCTGCTGTAATGGTTCGGGACGTGCGAAATGACCTGGCGCACATGGTCTATTTGGAAGAGATCGATGGCGAGCCCCCGCATCGAACCGTCAACTATGTTCGAGTCGACGGAATGGAGTTCGCAGACAAGAAATGGTCAGCACAGAAGCGCCGACGCGTCACGGTCACAGAGGACAAGCTGCGCGAGGCGCTGGCTGCAACGAAGTGGTTGATGGACTGCGTACGGGCGCTCGAGCACGTGGGACAAATCCTCGACAAATACCCCGATTACGCCCCGATGCCTGGCGGCGTGAAGTACTTACCGTGGTGGTTCGACGATTGGGGAGACCGGGGCACGGTCGAGCTGACCGTGGGCGAAATGCGGGCCGCTCAATAGACGCTTCACCGGTCAAGTCGATCAGCGAACCGAGAGGCTTGCACATCTCGGCCCAACGTGACTTCGGCACTCAGAGCGCACCGCAGTACACATCGTCAAAACATGTTGCATAGGAACGGATTCCAGCTTTTACTTGACAAATATCTGTTATCGGTAATGATTTTAGATATCAGATGACGGGCCAGCGGGACGTGCCATGGCGGTGTACCCGGGCAGCAGTCGAGCATCGCGGCGGCACCCTTGGAAACGCTAGGCTCTGTCCATGGCCGAAGCTACTGAACCCGTCCATGAGACCTCGGAATGGCCGAGGTCGACCGTGGTCAATTCGTCGCGATTGACGACGTGGCCACTGGGCTTTCTGAGAGTTGTTTCCCTTGACGGATGAAGAGTCTGACCAGACCGAAGACCCGGCCGCCGATGCCCTCCGTATCGCCGAGGACGTCGGGGAGGTCGAGAAGGAGCCGGCCCTGATCCAGGCGGTGGTGTTGGACACCAACATCCACCGCGGCAACTTCATAGCCGAGTCGGTCGAGGGTCTCGCCCTGCGTCTGGGCGTCCATGGAATCCAACTGTGGGTCCCCCAACAGGTCATCTGGGAGTGGTCCGCACACGCGGTGGATCAGGCCAAAGAGGTTAGGGCGAACATGCGAAGACTCGCCGCCACCGGCCTACCGGGGATGGAAAAGGCCTTCGAAGCTCTACTGGAGGACCCGATCCGAGTCGCCGAGGCGATATCGGCACATCTGGACCGTATGCCCAACGTCGTCAGAGTCCCCCCCACACGGCGAATCCGCTATCGAGGGGCTGCGTGACCAGATCCTGGCTATCGGAGCTGGCACCAGGAAAACGTTCGGAACGGGTTAGAAGCAGCAGCACGTGCGGACGGGTGCGTCGGACTCGGCAATGGCTCGTGATGCCGTGCGTCATATCGGTCCAGGCAACGCCGACAAGCTGGTGTTTCTGACAGCCAATAGGAAAGACTTCGAGCCGACGTTGGTCGAGCTGGAGCTGGCAGACAAGGTGCGTATCTTCCCGAACGAGCGGGCGCTGTTCGAGGTCGTGTCGCGTCTCACGCCTGCGCCCATGTACGTACAGCAGATCCTCCACGCTCACTTCTCGGCCGCCGCAACGGAGCTCGATTCGGACCTCAATGGCGCGTCGGAGTCGTGGGTCACCGAATTGGTGTCCGACATCGACATATCTCGCGTTTACGAGCGAGGATCCGGCATGGACACCGTTACCAGCGTCGATGCAAACCCGTATGCCATGCTCGTATCCATCGCCCACATCGTCGTCGATTCGGAACTCGGTACCGAGGGAGAAGAGATGGCTGGCGCGAGTTACGCCTCCTTCTTGCTGACTCTGGATACGGACCTGACTGTGGTGGGATATTCGGTCGACGGCGACGGACAGATCGACACGGCCTACGACTTTCTCGATGCAATCTTGGAGGTGCCCTGCGTGGCAACCATCGTCGGCCGCGAAGTGGTCGCCGTTCGCCAGGTGGACCACGCTTTAGCGCTGGAATCGGAGCCTCGATTCGCTGATGACGGCGACGCACTTCGGTGGCTCGTCGAAGCCGTAGAGGCTGCGACTGACACAACCGCAACGGAATCGAGATACTCTCCAGGTCTTGTGCTGTTCGAGTTCAACGATGTCACAGACCGGATCATCGAGATCCTGGATATTAATACCGCACCAACAGGCGACGACCCAGTGGCGTGGACGGCACATTTCCGAAATACCGGGGTGCTCGTGCGGTGCTTGCATGATGCGGCAACCCGGGTTTGGGCCGGTCCCGATTCGTTCGACGCTCAGCCGCCGTACTCGTTCGACGAACGCCCCTATTCATTGATCGCCGAAATCTGGCGCTCGGCGCATGGACCTACGAAATGGGGGTTACTCGTGAAGCATCAGGATCGAAGGTCGACGGGCGATCGGCGACGCCAGCTATGCGGCCGTGGGGATGGCCGACGCAAGCCCGGCCGTGCAGGTACGCACAGCGAGACGGAGGGGACGTGACGAACTATCGTGATTACCTTTGGGTCGAAGAGTTCGAGTTCTTCACCTCCGACGGTTACTGTTTGGCACTCGTTGACGCGAGTACTACAGGAGATATTCTGACCAGCCTCAGAACATCCGATGACAGGCTCTCGGTAGTCGGCGCTAAAGCCGCACTTCGCGAGAGTCATAGCCTGGGTGTGCAACACGACGTCGATGGAGTGCGAGTCCAGCCGGTCGCAATTGCCGAGGTCGCAAACGGGTGGACGATGCTGCTGCAGGCACCCGGATTTCTCGGCATCTCAGATACGGCGATGGCCGAAATAATCATGACGCATAATGTTGTTTCGCACGGTGCCGACAGATTCGTGTGGTGGTCGGGAGGTGTCAAGAAAACCTCATTCGAGCCCCTCCTGCCACAAGCAGACCTGGCAGGAGTACTTGCCGACCGCCAGCCACCGGAATCACGCGCCCACATCGTCGCCCTCATCGCCGAAGTCGGCGGGATAGACCTCGACGAAACGCCAGGACGAGAATTCCACCACGTTGCGGGATCATTTGCGCTCGCAGAACGACTTACAGGGGTACGAATAACAAACAACCTACTTGAAACAAGTCCTTTCACCGTTACTAACGTGACGATAGAATGACCGGTATGACCACGGTGCCTATCGAACTCCTAGATATGCGCCGCGGAGGAGAAAGCCGGTACTCCTGGCAACCGCCGTTCGACCTGGAGATCAAATACGAGCAAGAGCACTGGTGGGACTACGTCCCGTACCATTTTGACGACCCATGGTACGTCCAGGTCCAGTCAGGCGGTGCCGAGATCGCGCGCATCGAACTCGACGATCCAGGTGACATCAACCACGATTACACGAACGCACCGGAATTGGGGCCGGAACGGTTGGAGATCCAAACCTTGGAGGTCGCCGCATCCTCGCGGGAGCGCGGCATAGGCACCCGAGTCGTACAGGCGCTAATGGAAAGGCACCCACATCGGCGACTGTTTGCGTACTCCGAAGAGGCCCATGAGTTCTGGGTGTCGCTCGGCTGGCAACGGTTCGACCACCCAGAAGGCGAGCAGTTCCATCGGCCGCTGTTTATTCAACGGAGGTAGCCGACCTGCCAGTCCATCGGACCGTCCGACACGGCCTCTCAGTCGCTGTCTCGCGGGGGCAGGTTCTTGCCTCGCGTTCCACATACTTTGTCCAACAACAGTTTCAAGTCAACACCGGTGACGCTGCATATCAAGACTGGTCGTCTTGCATCACGTCATCGCCCGGCGGTCACCGAGTCACCGACTATGCTCCGCCTACGAGAAGTTCGCTGGTAATCCGGATTCAATATCTCCCCAGCAAAGTACGATCTTGACGGCGTTGTCGGTTCTGGACACCGCGAGCTCTTGGATCTGCACATGCAGCGCCTAGTTGAAACCCGCGCGCTATCACCTGCCCGGCCCCGGGGTCGATGAACTGCGGAATCAGGGCCAGGTAGAGGATCGCGACCGCCAACGTGACCACATTGACTCTGCCACCCTGGTCAATCAATCTTTGCAACCAGAGTTCGGAGAAGTGCGTCCCTCCGGAGAAGCACTGAATCCGGAAGCCTGATATTGTACGAGCTATCGCTCGTATTTGAGGGCAGCGCAATTCCACCGACAGACGTGGGGATCTGATGAATCTGATCATCGATGCTTTGGCGATGTTGGCATCATGGTGCGCACCAGCGGTACTGGTCGTTGCCGCTGCCATCCTCTTGGTGGAATCCGGGTTGCTTGTCGGGTTTCTCCTTCCCGGCACTGGCACGGTTCTGGCGGTCGGTGCTCTCGTAGGACTGGGCGAACTCGATCCCGTCGTCACGTCGATCATCCTGATCGCTTCCTCGACTGCAGGGGCTCAGCTGGCCTTTCGGTCCATCAGGCGGGGATCGTGTCGCGCCGATATCGCCGGCTCGAACCGCTTTGCGCGCTTGATCAACGGGGTGCTCGCTCGGGCACGTCGGTTGTTCTCCGGAGATGCGAGTGTCGGAACCGTGACCACGCATTTCGTCGGGGGCGCGAGGACCTTGGGGCCACGGCTCGCTGCGGGTTCCTCGTTGTCGTTCCCCAGGTTCGCGGTGCTGAATATCGCCGCCGCAACCGTATGGGTCACTCTTCTGGTCACCACGGGAAGTGTGCTGGGGGCCAACCCAGCGTGGATCCCCTGGGTCACTTGCGCTTTCGTCGTGGCGGCAGTTGGACTCATCACAATCCGAGCTCTTCGACGCAGTGACGCTACGGTTCCCGACAGCACAATTCCCGCCCCGTCGATCTGATCGACGAGGCGGGAATGCGGCTACGCAAACATTTGACGCCTGTGCCTACTCGCGGCCTGCGGATACCCAACTCATGTCCGGTGCCCGTGTTCCAGTGACGGAGTCGGCCACGGCGTCGAGGGCCGTGACCTGGTTCGGCGTGAGTTCGATGCACAGCGAGTCGGCGTTCTCCGTGACTCGATCCGGCTGTTTCGTGCCAGGGATCGGAACGACGGGCAGCGAGAACTGGGTGCCCTTCGCTCGAAGCCAGGCCAACGCAATCTGTGCGGGTGTGCGTACCTGCTGTGCCGCGATGTCCACCAACGGGGCGAGCGCGGCGGTATTCGTCACGAAAGCTTCGGGTTGAAATCGCGGAAGGAACCGACGAAAATCGTTCTCGCCGAATGCCTCCTGCTGTATCGATGCGGTCAGCATTCCCCGGCCCAGGGGTGAATAGGGGACGAATCCGATGCCGAGTCGGGCTGCGGTCGGGACGATGTTGTTCTCCACGTCGCGGCTGAACAGGCTCCACTCGGACTGGACCGCTGCGAGCGGATGGGTCCGGTGCGCACGTTCGAGTTCGGGGGCGGTCACTTCCGACACGCCGATATGGCGGACTTTGCCGTCGTCGACGAGTTCTGCCATCGCTCCGATGGTCTCTTCGATCGGTATGTGCGGGTCGACCCGGTGAAGGTAGTAGAGATCGACCACGTCGATGTTCAAACGCCGCAAACTGTTGTCGATGCACTGGCGGACGTAAGCCCTATCTCCGCGGCTTCTGCGACCGGGCTCGGTTCCGGATGAATCGATACCGAACTTGGTGGCGACGGTGACCTCGTTGCGACGGTCGGTGAGGAGTCTGCCGATCAGTTCCTCGTTGGTTCCGAGGCCGTACACATCTGCGGTGTCGATGAAGTCGATGCCCAGGTCCACGGCGTGATGCAGGGTCTTCAAGGCCTGATCGGGATCCGACTCACCGTACATCGACGTCAGTGCCATGCCGCCGAATCCGATTGCGGATACCTCGAGTCCTGTTCCGATTCTCACGTGGGGAAATTCGGTCATGACGCTGTCTCCTTCGGGGCGTGCGGCTCGGGGTGACGACGTTCGACTGGTGGTGCGGCGGCAGGGCCGGCAACAGCAGTAAGATAGTTCCGCAGCGCGGAGGGGTCCCGAAGCGAACCTGTCATACCCACGATTCGGTCCGGCCGCACGACGGCGACACCGCCCTGCCCGAGCTCGCTCGAAATGATCTCGCGGGTGTCGATCACGGTGGGAGTTGCGCTGAGAAGCGTTGTGGGGGAGTGGACTACGACCACGACGTGGATACGCGATCCCCACGAGTCGAGAATGGCGTGTAGCGCCCGGAGTTCGTCGAAGCTGGTGATGGTGGCCAGGACCAACATTCGTCGGTCCTGCAGGAGATCAGGCAACAATTTGTCGTCGTGACCGTCGAACTGGACGGGGTGCGCGGGGAGGAACTTGCCCGGGGAAATCGTTCGGCCGGATCCGCCGGCGCGGGCCGCCGACGGACTGTAGTTCGTGTCGATCTGCGCCAGTTGAGGGACGGCACGTCTGGCCAGTAACCCTGTTGCCGAGAGGAATCCCAGGATCCTGTCGCGGATCCACCGCGGCACAGCGGCCCGGGTGGTCCACAGTTTCGTCTGGAGATCGGTCATTGCTGCGACCGATTGCGCGACGGGTCGTCGTTCGAGTTCGTATGTTTCGAGTAGTGCTGCATCGGCCCGGTCGAGCGCTATTGCCGCCAGTTTCCACGCGAGGTTCGTCGCGTCTTGTATTCCGGTGTTCATACCTTGACCGCCCGCGGGACTGTGAATATGTGCAGCGTCGCCGGCAAGTACGAAACGGCCCGACACGTAGCGCGATGACAGTCGCCGGTGGACTCGAAAGTCGCTTTGCCAGAGCACATTACTGACGCGGAAGCGGTCGAGGCCGCGTTGGTCGAGGAGGGTGTTGGCTCGATCGGTGATCTGGGTCGGCGGAATGGGGGCCGTGGACGTGGACTGGCGGTGCCCGAGGAAGACCCGGTGCCCTCCGCCGGGCAGCGGCACGACGACCGTCACCCCGTCGGGGTGGAGGTGATACTGGGCCTCACCGACGGGCCCGTCGGTTCCCAGGGTGCCGTCCACCAGGAGGAACGCTTCGTCATAGCTGTCGCCGTCGAAGTCGATGGCCGCCGTTTTCCGTACGGTGCTGTGCGCGCCGTCGGTGCCCACGATCCAGTTGGCCGTTGTGGTGAAGCGAATTCCACTCGGGCCGACCAGTGACGCCTTCGCCTCTTCGCCGGGTCCAGTAGGTTCTGGATCGAGGGCCCCGAGGAACTTGTGGCGCCAGCGGACAGTGCCGCCCAGCGCCTGGTAGAGCTCGAGGAGCGCTGCCTCGACGAGGGGCTGGGGGAGGGACAGTGGTTTGTGCAGTCCGGGCCGTTCGAGGCCGCTGAAGTCGACGTGGCCCACTCGCGCCCCCTTCGACCAGTACGACGCTCGGTCGAGGGTGACGCCTGCATCGAATACTGCGGGATCGACACCGAGCATGCGCAGGCTTTCCTGTGCGGCGCTCCAGAGTACGAGCGCTTTCGGTTCTGTAGACGGCCCTGACTTGTTGTCGATGATCAGGTGGTCGACGTTTCTGCGTGCGAGTTCGCAGGCGAGCGTCAGACCGGTGGGTCCCGCGCCGACGATGAGGACGGTGTGCTCGGTCATGTCCGGACTCCTGACGGGCGTGGCGGGGTGAGACTGGATTGTTCGGCCGAGATCACGTCCTCGTGTCCGGTCGACGGCGCGTCGCGGGGTAGCGGGGAGGCCGCCGCGTGTGGGTCTGCTGCTGCGGGGTCGACCAGGAAGTCTTTGCGTCTGATGAGGGTGAATGCCGCGATCGCACCGATGAGGGTGACGATTCCGGCGATCGTCGTTACTTGATGCAGCGCCGAGACGAACGCGATTTCTGCGGCTCCGGCAACGTCCTGTCCGGTCTCTTGCAGCGACGCGACGGCCCCTGACGCGACTGCGTCGACGGTGGCGTCGAGTTGGTCCGGGGACAGGGCGGATCCGTACACGGTGTCGAGTTCGGATTCGATGGTCCGGTGAGCCAGCGCTCCGAGTACCGCAACGCCCAATGCCGCACCGACCTGCTGGAAGGTCTCGTTGATCCCAGCTCCCATCCCGGAGTCTTCGGCCCGCACGAGAGCCACTGCCGCGCTCGCACGGGGTGGATTGTGCAGTCCCATACCGAGTCCCGCGATCACGAATCCCGGTAGTAGCGCGGTCCAGCTGTCTCCGACATCAGCGACACGGAACAGTAGAAACCCTATCCCTGTGCACAGCAGTGAGATTCCGATGAGGATCGATGTCGAGATGCGGGCGCTCAGTATTCCGCCTACCGCCCCGGAAATGAGCAGAACACCGGTGAGCGGCAGGAACCTCAATCCGGTCTCGATCGCCGAGTAGCCCAGCACTCCTTGCATCCACAGCACGGAGAACAAGATGGTGGCCGTGACTGCGAAGTTGATGGCGAACGTTGCTGCGGACAGGCCGTTGAAGGAGCGGTTTTTGAACAGGACCGTATCGAGCATGGGGTTGCGGACGCGGCGCTCGACCGCAGCGAAGCCGAAGAGGGCGAGCACACCGACAGCGAGCGCTATCGCGGTACGGGGGTCGGTCCATCCCACGACGGGGGCTCGGATGATTCCGAAGATCAACGCGAACAGACCTGCGGAGAACAGCGCCAGACCGAGGGGGTCGAGGCCGCGGCGCGCGGTCGATGTCTGGTGGTCCCGGACTTTCAGAGCGACGACGGCCAGAATGATCAGTCCCACAGGGATGTTGAGGTAGAACACCCATCGCCAGTCCACTTCGGTGAGGATTCCTCCGATCAGAGGTCCCGCAGCGATGGCGATGCCCGAGGTGGCTCCGAAGATGCCGAAGGCTGTTCCTCGTTGGCGTCCGTGGAAGGTGGCTGCGATCATCGCAGGCCCGACGGCGTACATGACGGCCGCGCCGAGACCTTGAACTCCACGTGCTGCGTTGAGCAGCGTTGCCGATCCGGCGAGGCCGCAGGCCACGGACGCGAGTGTGAACGCCAGTGCGCCGATGACGAAGAGACGTGTTCGGCCCAGCCTGTCCGCTATCGAGCCGGCGGTGAGCAGAAATGCGGCCAGAGCCAAGGCGTAGGCGTCGATCACCCATTGCAACTGCTCGAAGCTCGCCGAGAGGTCTCGTTGCATTGCGGGCAGCGCGACGTTGACGACGGTGAGGTCCAAGAACAGCATGAAAGTTCCCAGACACACCGCTGTCAGTGTCCACCAGCGTTCGGGGGCCGACTGTGTCGATTCGGGGGTGCTCATGCGGACTCCTCGAGGAGCGTGTCTGCGGTGGGTTGCGCGGCCGGTTGCTGACGTCCGAACCAGGCGTCGATTGCCGCGATGGTTCCGGCGGTGTCGGTGAAGTGATGTACCTGCATTCCGTGCGCTCGGGCGGCCTGGCAGTTACGTAGGTCGTCGTCGACGAACAGGCATCGGGCCGCGGGGACGCCGAGCCGGTCGGTCGTACGCCGGTAGATCTCGGCTTCGGGTTTGCGGACACCTTCGTTCGCGGAGACGACCTCGACGCTGAACAGGCCTGCGGGGACGATTCCTCGCCACTCGGGTTCCCATTCTCGGACGTTGTTGGTCAACAGTCCTAGCGTTCGTCCTTCGGACTTCAAGGTGTGCAGGTAGTCGAGGAGTTCGGTGTTCGGGACCCGGCCGGAAAACCATGCCGGCCGGAACTGCGAGAGGTCGATAGCGCGTCCGGTCATGGTTTCCAGTGCCGCTCCGACTCGGTCGAGGAAGGCCCCTTCGGTGATTTCGCCGCGTTCGAGCGGGGCCATGATCGTTTCGTCCGGATCATCGTGCGCGGTGAACAGGGCACCCATCAGGTCCGCCGGTTGCACGGACATGTACTCGGTGAACGCCGCGATGGTGTCGGCGATGGGGTTGGTCAGGACACCGCCGTAGTCGACGACGAGAACGAGGGGACCGGTGTCGGTTGCGTTGTCGGCCATCGCTCATCCCACCTCGACCTGCGAGCGGACGATGACGACATCGCCCTGAACGAGTTCGAAGGATGCGACGATCCCGGTCCCGGACTCGGTGGGTGCGGTCTCGATCAGACGGCAGTAGACAGGGAGCTCGTGTTCGGCGAAGTCGAGGAACTGGATGTCGTAGCGCACCGGTGAGCCCACCGACGATTCCGGAAGCGACTGGGTGTCCAGGACAGCGCACACCGATGCCTGCCTGCACGCTTCCGTCAAGAGCATCCCCGAAACGTGGTCGACCTTGTGATCGGAGAGCGACGGGTGGTTGTTGTCGACGACGACCTCGTACGTCGTGTCGGGGTGGTCCGATCCGGTGGAGGCGATCACGACGTTCTTCGAGTCCCGGCGAGCCACGCGTGCAGGCGGAAGCGGCACGGCGGCAGAGGAATACGGCTGATCGGGGGTGTTCTTCGCTGCCCGCCCGGCCGCGCGCATCTCGGCGAACATCTGCTTGGGCATGAAGCTCAGAGATCCGACGAACTCGCCGACAGGCACGCCGTCGAGAACGGTTTGATACCTGCCGACCGCTCCCGTCAGGTACCCCTCGACGTGGAACCGACGCTCGAACTCGACTCGGATCACCAATCGGCCCGGTGTTTCACCGACCTGCAGGGCGGCAAGGTCGGTCACCGACACGGAGGCCTTGCGGAACACGAACGCCCAGTCTTTGGGGACTCCGTAGAACTGGTGGCTGATCAGGATGGAGGCTTGCCTGCACGCCTCCACGAGAATCATCGGGTCGTACCGGTCGTCGAGTCGGTCGCTGTAGAGGGCGTGGCCGCGCGGCAGCTGCGCGGCCACGACGAATCGATTCTCGCCCGTTGCTGCAGCGTCGGTGAGGAAGACCTCGCTGACAGCTGCGCGGTGGACGAGGCTTCGCGGCACAGTGCGGTCGAATGTCAGTTCACTGGCGACGTCGAACGGTGGTGTGGTGACAGTCATTTCTTCCCCCAGGAATGTGGTCGCAGATTCTCTGCTCTGTGCTAACCGCACCGATCGGTACGTGCCTTCAAGTACAGCGCCGCATTTCCGATAAGTCAATTCTTCGTAGGTTAATTCTGGATTTACCGAAAGTGATACCGGCAACAGAAATCGATTGATCCATTTCCCATTTTCGAGAGGGCAGAAAGAATGCAGAATTACGAGCCCGTGCATGCACCAATAAATGCACGGGCTCGTAATGTCTGTTCAGTTATTGTCGTGGCCCGAGCGTGGGGTCAGTGAGGCTGCCTGGCATCGAGCCACTGGTCGAGCGAGTCGAAGACGAGTGCAGCGTTCCGTGCGTGTCCCATGTAGTGGCCCGCGTCGGGAATCGTGACGGCCTTTTTGTCGGAGGTTCCGGTGAACGATTCGATGTGTTCGTTACCGAATTGCACGCGGGCATCGTTCTGCCCGTACAGGCCGAGAACCGGAATGTCGATGCTCGACATTTTGACCAGATCGAGGAGAATTCCAGGACCTTGCGAGAGCATGTCGCCGCACGGGTGTTGGTTCTGGTAGGGGGCGGCTTCGTCGATTACCTCTTGTTCCGTATCGGCGTAATTTCCTGTGACGAATTCCTCGGTTCCCTGATCGTAGAATGTGTACCCGTTCACGGCGGGATTGTTTTCCGATGCGGAACCTCCGGTGAGGCAGCGCGGTGTGGCGGCGAAGAATCTGACGTAGGCCTCCGGCGTCAGACCGCGATCGGCCCAGTCCATGACCACCAGCGCGTCGATGTCGTCGAAGGTGTATGCCTCGATCTGGACGATCTGCCCACCGTTCGATTGGCCTGCGAGGGTGATGTGCTCGAAGGTGGGGGCGGTTCCGGATGCATCCCATTGATAGTTGCCGGTGCGCAGTGCCTGGACGATCTGATGCGCCATGGTTGCTTGGGATCCCACACACATCGCGCCCCCGGGCGGAGCATCGCTCGAGTCGTATCCCAGCCTGTCGATGGTCAGCGAGGTCTGGCCCCGGGCGGCCATTTCGTAGGTGTGGTGGTATCCCTGAACCGGCAGACGCCAATACCACTCACCTGCCGCGATACCGTGTTCGTAGAGCGTGATGGCGTTCCCGAAACCCCCTGCAGGAGCGGTGAGATGACCCCGTATCGTGTACGCGCGACCGTCTGCAGCGCAGGGAACTGCCGTGTCGTTGATGTTGTGGACCGTGAACGACACCGGTACATCGATCACGCCCGACGGGGCCGGTTGTGCGGCAGCGATCGCCGTACCACCGAGAAAAACGGTGGTGGAGGCCACGACTATCACGATTGCGGCGATGAGCCGTGAGAGTGGGTGATGTCGTCTTGTTTCGAACATTGCGTGACTCCGATCGAGGCGGCGATGAAGGAACGGGATACTTCGAATGAGTTTGCTACGCATATGTTTTCGGCTCTCGGTGGCTGTCTTCGGCCTGTGTTGTGTCGGTGGTGTGCGCGTCGGTGATGCCGATGCGCTGATGCAGGCGTGCCAGTGGGCGCGGTGCCCACCAGTTCCAGCGTCCGGTCAGGGCCATGATGGACGGGACGAGGATCGCTCGGATGATGGTGGCATCGACGAGAACCGCCAGGGCCATGCCGATCCCGAGTTGCTGCAGGAATGTCACCCCGGATGTGGCATAGGTGGCGAAGGAGGCAGCCAGGATGAGAGCTGCTGCGGTCACGACGGGCGCGGAGCGGGAGATGCCGTCGACGATGGATCGTCGATTGTCTCCGGTGCGATCGAACTCTTCCTTGATTCTCGAGAGCAGGAAGACTTCGTAGTCCATCGACAGGCCGTAGGCAATGCAGAACATCAGGATCGGGATACTCGGTTCGATCGCTCCGGTAGGTGTGAAGCCCAGCAGCCCTGCGAGATTACCGTTCTGAAAGCCCCACACCAGCACACCGAACATCACCGTCAGTGACAACAAGTTCAAGATGGTGGCTTTGATCGGTGCGATGACGGATCCGGTCATCACGAACAGAATGGCGAAGGTGATCAGTGCGATGAGCACGGCCACCAGTGGTAGCCGGGCGGTGACGCCGGCGGTGTAGTCGTCGAGCATGGCTGGTGAGCCGCCGATCAGCACCTCCGCGGGAGGCTCGACCGACCGTACCGCGGAGACGAATCCCGCTCTGTCGTGGAGTGATTCGCGAGTGGGTACCACCGAGAGGTAGCTGCCTGCAGCGCCGGGAGTGAAGCGGACGGCGCTGTCCGCCGGAGGTATGAGTGCTCCGCCCGCGGCGACACTGCCCACCGCACTGTCGACACGGAGCACGTCGGGCAGTGCGGCGAGTTCGGATGCGTACCGACCGAGTTGGTCCGGGGTGATGGTCTGGGCGACGATCAGGATGGCATCGGCGTCCTCGCTGTCGTAGTCGTCGCGGATGGTGTCGTAGAGGGCGCGCACCGGCACCGATTGCGGGAGGATTCGATCGTCGGGTGCACCGAAACGAACACCGAGGACGGGCGCACCGAGCAGTATCAAGATCACCACACCGGCGATTGCGAACACCGCAGGTCGCCCGGTCGTGGCCACGGTGATGCGCCGCCACAGCGCGCTTCCGTCGGTAGCGGGTTCCCCACGTCGCAGGGCTCGACGCCCGAGCAGCACCAACGCTGCGGGGAGCACGAATGTCGCTGCGAGAACAGCGGTGACTACGACGGCGACCCCGGCATAGGCGAACGAGGCCAGGAAGGGGAACGGGAAGACCAACAGAACGGCCAGGGACGCAGCGACTGTGGCACCGGAGAACACGATGGTTCGCCCGGCTGCCTGCGTCGCTCGTTGCACGGCCAGCGGCAGATCGGCGGTGCGGCGGGCCTCTTCTCGGAAGCGGTAAATCAGGAACAGTCCGTAATCGACGCCGAGCGCGATGCCCATCACCAGCGCGATGTTCGCCGCGAAGGTCGACACCTCGGTGAACGCTGCCACCACCCGCATGATGGCCAGGGTGCCGACGACCGAGAACAGTCCGGTCGCAAAGACCACTGCGGCGAGGCGAAGTCGTCGTAGCACGGCCCACAACAGTGCGATCACCAGTGGGACGATGATCAGTTCTGCGCGGAGGAAATCGGTTCTCGACTGCTCTGCGACCGATCTGAACACTTCGTCGCTGCCACCGAGGGTGACTTCGATGGTCGAGCTTTCCGTTCGACTGAGCGCCTCGTCGAGGGCGGGAAGGATCTCTTGTCGGACTTCGGTGGCGTCGCCCGGTGCCCACGCTTGGATAAGCGCTGAGCTGCCGTCTCCGGCGGAGAGCGTCGGGACCTTTTCAGTCCAGTAGGACCATGCATCGTCGACACCGGGGAAGGTGTCGACGAGCTCGGTCAGGCGCAACCCCTCCTCGGTCACTGCCGAGCTGTCGACGTCGCCGTTATTCGCGGTGACGAGGACGGTGATGTTCGGTGTGCCGGTCTCGAAGGTGTCTTTGAGCAGCGTTTCGGCTGCCGCCGAGGGGGCATTGGTTGCCTCGAACCTGTTCAGGGACAGTGCGTTCATCGCACCGGCAGCGACCGCCGCGAGCACGAGAAAGAGGACGCCGGCCACTGCGAGGGTGAGTCCGGGTCGGGTTGTGGCGAATCGGGTGGGCATCGTAGGTCCCCCTGCTACCGTGGATACGAGCGATTGCTCGTAGTTTGGGAGAATACGAGTAGACGCTCGCCTTGTCTACCGGAGAACCTGGAGTTCATATGCAGAAAACCCGTACGCCAACTGACCCGCCGACGCCGAAGCGTCAGGATCGAGGCCTCAAGCGCATGGCCGAGATACTCGACGGCGCGGAGGAGTTGTTCGGAGAAGTCGGGTTCGACGCAGCGACGACGAATGCGATCGCGAGCAGGTCAGGTATGTCACCGGGATCGCTGTATCAGTTCTTCAGAAACAAGGAAGAGATCGCTTCCGCCTTGGCTGAGCGCTACGTCACCGAGCTGACCGCTGCCCAATCCGCCGCGGTCGATCCCCGGCCCGACGGGGCACCGGAAACCCTGCCGCAGTTCATCGACCGCGCCGTCGACAATATGGTTGCTTTCAACGCGGCCAATCCTGCCTTCCTGCAGCTGTTCTCGCGGGCGGACACCCAACCGGCTCTCTACGCAGCGGTCGTACCGCTGCAGAACGAACTATCCACGAGGGTGTCAGCGACCCTGGCCGCACTGGCACCGGCCCTGTCCGGCGATCGCATCGCCCTGCACTCCCTGGTGGCCTTGCAGATCACCCGCGGAATGATGCCCGTCATCGCTGCAGAAAAGACCAGCAAAAAGGCGCAGCTCGTGACCGAGCTCAAGACAGCACTGATCCGATACCTGTCCGAGGCACTGGCCTCTTGACCTCAAGTCCCTACTGGAACCCCGACGTTGTACTGGGGATGAAAGGGCCCGGTGCGCAACGGTCAAGAAAGTAGAATGATTCCCGCGATCACTGACGGTTCAGCGGCAATGCACGAACGAAAAGTGCTGGCACACAGGACATGCAGCACTTTACTGGCAACCCTGCATATCAAGACTGGTCGTAATCTCACAGTTACCACCCTATTCGGCGAGTTCCATTGCCCCCTTCCACGTTCTTTTCGACGGCCGTCGAAACCGGTTGATGCTGACAGGCAGTTTCACCCTCGGCGGGATCGGAGACGACCGGTCCACCAGTAGGCGATCGCATTGTGTCCGAAAGGCATTCCGGTGGAGCAGGGCGCGCAAGCTGGCGACGACTGGAGTAATTCAGGCGGACAGGAAGTCATCGATCTTTGTGGCTGTTGTGTGCGGGTCCTGAAGCATCGGCAGATGGCCCGTCAGGATCTCTTCCGACCATGTTCCGTCCAGCCTCTGTGCGAACCGGCGCTGGAGAGCGGGCGAGATCTGTCGATCCTGGGTCGTGACCAGGTAGCCCCGGCGACCTGACCACGCGCGGTCAACTGTTGAATCTAGGTAGAGACCTTTGGATTCGGGCACGAACTCGTCGACGATTCGGGTTGCCATCTCATCGCTCAATCCTCCACTGAGTCCGCGCCGAAGCGAACTGGTAGGGGGACGGGTGCCCCCGAGGCGTATCCCTGCTGCCAGAACCCATCGGCGAGGGGCTGGCATCGCAGTCACGAACGAGGCGTGGCCAACTGGGATCACAGCGGAGATGGCAATGAACGACTCCACCCGATCCGCGAGAAGGCGTGCCACTTCGGAGCCGACCACACCGCCCGAAGAATGCGCCACGACTGCGAACCTGCCGGCGGGCGCGGCCTCGATGGCAGCATCGACATATGCAGAAAGTGGCGCATCCGCGTGTCCGGCAGGCCGGGGAGCAACAACGGAATCGGCGACGATCCGCTTTTGCACCTCGTCCCAGATCCACGGGGGGAGCCCAGCGCCGCTGAGTATCAGAATCGGAAGGTGCGGATCGGTCATGTCACCCATCGTGGTCGGTGGTCGTGTCACCTGTATGTCACCATCTTGGGGTGAACCGAACCGGCAGGCTGTTCGCCACTCGGGAGGAGCTGCGACGTGCGGGTTCTCAAGGCCGAACGGCCGAGCAACTGGCTCAGCTGTTCGAGGTCAGCGTCCGCACGGTGAAGCGGGATGTTAGTGCCCTCCAGCACGCGGGCTTTCCGGTGCGTGCCCGGCCCGGACCGGGTGGTGGTTATGTTGTCGATCGCAGTGCCACCCTTCCGCCCGTCAACTTCACCGAGTCGGAAGTCGTCGGACTCGCTGCTGCCGTAGCCGCGAGTCACGGGCAACCGTTCGAGGGAACTTCGGACGGTGTTCGCGAAGGTTCTCGACGCGATGGACGCCCATACCCGGGCGCGTGCGGCATTGCTTGCAGACCGAGTCTGGATCGATGCCGCGCACGATGGGCGGAGCAACCGGAACCTCAGGAAGATCGAGCAGGGCCTGGCCGAGCAACGCGTGCTCGCACTCCGTTACTGCGACAATTACGGAGCCGAGACGCAACGACGGGTGGACCCAGCACTCCTGGCTCACACCGCTGGCCACTGGTACCTCGTCGCCCATTGCCGGACCGCACAAGCAATTCGGTGGTTTCGTCTCGATCGCGTGCAGAGCGCGAACCTCACGAACGAGAAAGCGGGCTGTGTCCCAGTCGAATCTGCGGGCCAACCGCCGCCCACAGCACGGTCGCTGAACGACTTCTGACTACAGAAGCAGTTGCTCCTCTGCAGGTTAAGGGCAATGCGCGATGCGGTTGGCCCTGTCGTAGCTGTAGTTAGCCAAGCTCAGTCGAACCTCCCAAGTACCGATTCCTGCTGATCATTGGATGGTCCGATGGTGATGTCGGATTCCCGCCAGCGACGGGTTGTCTTGCCGACAACACTTCTCGGTTATGACCACTTCTCCAGAGTCGCTGGACCGCTCAACAGTTTTGAAATCGCCTGTCGTGTGGTTCATGTCGCTTGCCGCCGCGATTGGTACTGCAACCATCTATCCGCTCCAGCCGGGTGTGGCTGAGGTGGCCACCTCGATGGATGTCTCGGTCACCGAGATCGGCGTTGCCCTCGCGTGTGGGCCCGTTGGCTACCTGCTGGGGTTGATTCTGCTGGTGCCGCTGGTCGACCGATTCGCACCCCGACACGTGCTGTCTGTCCAATTCGCCGCATTAGCAGCAGTTTTGGCCCTCAACGCCGCGGTCGTAGACCCGTGGCCTTTGGGTCTCGTTGTGGGTGTCGTCGGGGCTGGTTCTTCAGTGGGCGCGCAGCTGAGTTCGGTAGCGGGCCGGTTCGCTGATCCGCTCCGGCGCGCCACAGTCCTGGGCATCGTCACTGCCGGGATCTCCGCCGGCATACTTACGGGCCGCATTGTCGGCGGCTGGCTGACCGACGTCATCGGTTGGCGCGGGATGCTTCTCACTTTCGCCGCAACGTGCGTGGTGATCGCCGTGGCAGCGCGATTTGCCCTTCCCGCCGCCACGGTCCGCGTCACGACCGGCTATCTCGCCACGGTCCGTGCACTACCTGGTCTATTCGTTCGTCACCCACTGCTCCGGTTAGCTGCGGGCCGCGGAGCGTTGTGGTTCTTCGCTTTCTGCACGGTGTGGGCCGGTCTTGCAGTTGCACTGTCGCAACCACCATTCTCCTACTCCGCAGAGCGAATCGGGCTCTACGCGTTCGCCGGTTTGCTGGGCATCCTCGCCACCAGGATTGCCGGCGTCTGGACTGACCGCGTTGGCGCGAACGCGGTGATTTTGGTTGGGCTCGTCCTGGCAGTCCTCGCCGCCGCAGCGCTATCGCTGTTCCTCTCGAACACAGCGGTCACACTCATCTGCTTGGGATTGTTCGACGCTGGACTGTTCGCCGCCCAGGTGGCTAACCAGAGCACGGTCCTTGCCATCAACCCCACCGCGCCAGCCCAGCTCAATAGCGCCTACATGGTCGTCTACTTCATCGGCGGCAGCGTCGGCACCGCATTCGGTGCCTCAGCAGTCCACTGGTGGGGATGGACAGCGACTACGTCCATAGCTGCCGGAGCAATACTGATCGCCGCAGCGATCACCGCCATCTCCAGAAGGAGACGCTAAGACCCCGCCCACGGCGGGCGGTTTCACAACGGTGAACACCAACAAGTTGATGAGCGCACAGAAGCCAAGAGCTACCAAAACAGAGCTGACGGTCATGGCAGTTTTGCACGAAAAGTACTGCAGCCACACAATATTCAGAGTTACTGGCAATCTGCATATCAAGACTCGTAGTATTGCCCCTGGGCTCCCGCGTGAAGAAGACTGGTAACCGTGAGGTTTAGACTGCCGGACGGTCAGCCCGCTATCGCGGACTTCGGGCTCGCTGCCAGGTGAGGGCGAGGACGATGCGCGGTGCGGTTACGGCGAGGCGTAGGCGGGCACGGATAGAGGTATGGTCGCGGACGTCGAGATGGGCGTGCATCGTGTGGTGGGTGACGAATCCGTCTCGGAAGGTCCATATTTCGGTGCCGACTTGGTTCAGTTCGTTGCGAAAGCCCCCGGTCCATGTGAGCGCGATCGTGGCGGCATCCGCGCACTGCACAGTTTTCGCTACGCGTAAGTGTTGCGTTCGCCAGAGGGTGGCGAGTTCGGTTGCTGCGGCGGTGATAGCGGTTCGGCCGACTAGGTGTTGTCGGGCTCCGTCGATGATCCATTCGGCGGTGGCGTCTGGGGCGTACAGGGCTGTCCACTCGTGAATCGATGCGGTGTTGGTGATGCGTTCGGCGTTGGTGGCGAACGCATGTCCATCGAGAGGTTGCAGTCCGGTGTTGGTCATCGGTGTTCCTTCGTTCGGTTGGGTTCCGCTGCTGTGGATCGCGGCGCTGGTTGTCATCACCGGCTGCCAGGGCCGGAGGGGCTCTCGACTAGCATCTCGAGGGCCGCATGCAGGGGGCGGGGTGTGATGTGCGCGAACGGCTGTGTGCGCATGGGGTCGACGACATAGTCGAATCGGTTGATGCTGGCGAGATGTCGGCTGAAGTGAAACGAGTCGTCGGTAAAGCGCGAGGTGAGGAACGCGTCGAGCGTGGGCGTACTCCACGGGACTCGAACGATCGGTCTGTGCAGGTTCAGGGACTCCATGATTGCGCGCACGAGCTGCTCATGTGTGGGTTCGCCCGATGCTGGGATGTCGACGATGCGGCCGATGTGTTCGGGGGTGGTGCCGGCGTGGATCAGACACTCGGTGGTGGTGGCGATGTCGACGACAGCCATGCGATGTCTGCGCCACGGGCCCATCGGGATCAGGGGAGCGCGGCGGATGAGTTGCAGGTAGGGCCGTAGTCCTCGTGACTGGTCGCCGAGGACCATTCCGGCGCGAACGACGACCGTCCCGGGCAGGGTGAGGAGTTCCTGCTCGACGGCGAGGCGGTTGCGTTGGTAGAGCGGTGCGGGCGCGCCGTTGGGGGCGGGGAGCGTGCTGAAGAAGACGCAGCGAGGTAACGCCGCCGAGTCCGCGGCTGCCGTGAAGTGGCGGGCCGCGGTGAGATCCCGATTGTCCTGGTCGGTTGAATCCAACGAATGCACGAAGTAGTAGGCGACATCGATACCAGCGAGCGCCTCCGACAAGCCAACTCCGGTCGCGACGTCTCCGACAACGACCTGGTCCAAGCCAGTTGGAGCGCGGGCGGGGTCGCGGACGAACCCACGCACCCAATGACCTTGCTCTCGTAGGTGGGCCGCGATGCGGCTGCCGTTGTATCCACTGGCACCTACAACGAGAACTCTCACGATGCGTTCCCACGCGCTGACCGGGTGACCGCGTACGGCGATGTGTGCCCGTACCTCCAAGGGCGGGAACCGCCCGATCGCCACCACGACCGCCACACCGACGGGTGTCGAAGCAGCGTCAACACCAACGGTAGCGGGTCGAAGAAGGCATGACGTTCCACGGCTTTTCCATCGCGTAGAAGCAGCCGGTCCACACACGGCCACTCGACGCGTTGTCCACCCCAGTTCGCATGCAGCCGCAGCTCGATGAACACCACCTCGGCGTCCCCGTGCCAGCGGACGACCTCGGCCCGCAGGTCGGGCATCCACCCCCATAAACTGTCGAACTCGCATTGAGCAGAACGGATTCCGTCCAAGCGCCTGCTGAGTGGCTGAACGAGGACGACATCGTCATGCAAGATTTCGGTCAGCCGCGCGGACGACGGAGCAGCCCAGAAGTCGATGAACGTGTCGACGAAGTTCCGCGCTTCGGTAGTTGCCATCAGATGTCCTTTCGGCAGGGGATCCGTGGACGACTGTTACATAAGATTTAGAAGTACGCAATACCAAATCCGTTCTTACCACTTCGGTTATGTACGCTGGGTGTATGACGCGGCGCAGCTATCAACAGTTCTGCGGGTTGGCCGGTGCGCTGGATGCCGTCGGAGAGCGATGGACTCTGCTGATCGTCCGGGACCTGATGGCAGGGCCGATGCGCTACACCGACCTGGCGGCATCGCTGCACGGCATCGGTACGAGCCTGCTCGCGGAGCGCGTCAAACAACTCGAAGCAGACGGGGTGATCACGCGGCGGGATCTTCCACCTCCGGCCGCGTCGACGGTCTACGAACTCACCGCAGTGGGGTGGGAACTCGCCGATGCCCTGGTGCCGCTGGCAATCTGGGGAGCCCGCCACCAGCTCGAATCGGAACGAACCCCGGACCGACGCTTTCAGCCGGAGTGGAGTCTGACCGTGTTCGCCAGGCTCATCGCAACCAGTGAGCCGCAAGGGCGTGGGGTGTACGACTTCACGATCGACGGGGAAAGTGTCCACATCACCCACGTCGGCACATCGACCACAGTGACCCGAGGCCTCGCGCCCGGTGGTGCCGACGCCGCGGTCATCGGCGATTCGGGAATCGTCGCTGCTCTGGTCGCCGGCCGCCTTGCTATAGCTGACGCATTGGCCACCGGCAGTCTCGCAATCGACGGAACCGACACTGCGTTGCACACTCTCGTCGCAGCACTACCTCCTGCGGCTGATCGCCCGAACTGACCGATAGCCGTCACCAGGTTAACTGTGACGATTCGTGGCTGTTCGGAGACGTCGTCCTTGACGACTACAGGCGAAAAGCATTGCAACAGAACAATATGCAGAGGTTTACTGGTAACCTTGCATATCAAGATTGGCCGTATTGCTCCGCACCCTTGAGCGGCAGTCAAAGCGTGGCCGCCGAACAATGGGCACTATGAATGGGTGGACTTCTAGGTGGCTCCTCGTGCAGTCGTGGCCATGGCCGCCAAGGACCCGCAACGTATGCACCGTGATCCCCCGACAGGTTCCACAACAGCTCAGACGGACTATTCTCTGTCCGATCGTGACGTCGAGCTCCGTAGTGGTCGACCCCGCCCCATACCCCGTCACAGCTGGTCCGATAGCCGCCGGACTCACTCACGCAGGTGCCGGTGTTGCCGCGCCGGGCACCGAACGACTTGGGGCACGATTTGCTATTTTTCGTTCTTTGGGTGTGGCGATCAATGCGTGATGGGCGGCGTCGCGTACCCAGGCTGTGATTCTGTCGAGGGTTTCGGACGGCAGGTGCCATCGTTGCCAATACAGGGGAATGGTGA
Source organism: Rhodococcoides fascians A25f (assembly GCF_000760935.2). Classification (NCBI taxonomy): domain Bacteria; kingdom Bacillati; phylum Actinomycetota; class Actinomycetes; order Mycobacteriales; family Nocardiaceae; genus Rhodococcoides; species Rhodococcoides fascians. Next base: position 86,232 of record NZ_CP049745.1, read on the forward strand.
CGTTGTGGTCGGGGTCGAGGTGAACGAGTGTCCCGTCGGCGAGGTCGCGCGCGATTTGTCCTTCCGGTAGCACGCCCCACCCGAGCCCGAGTCGAGCTGCAGTCAGGAATTCGCGGTTCGATGGGAGGTAATGGATCGGGGGTTCACGGTGCGCTTTGATCTTGCGTAGATAGGCGTGTTGTAGGTCGTCCTTTTTGTCGAATCGCAGCATCGGGAGGCGGCTGGGATCGCAAAAGTCGGCGTCGGTGTCGCGAATGAGTGACGGCGCGCACGCGGGCCAATAAACCATGGCTCCGAGGGATTCGACCGTACAGCCAGGTGCTGCGGTACGTGAAGTCGTCACGGCGGCCATGACCACGCCTTGACGCAGTAGAGCGTCTGTATGGTCCTGATCTTCGATGTGTAGGTCCAGCAGTATCCGTCGGTCGACGGCGATCGCTTTCATTACCGGTTGGAACCACGTCGAGACCGAGTCGGCATTGATGGCCAGCGAAAAACGCAATGGCGCAGCGGTATCCGTCGAGTTAGAGCCGCCGCGTAGCTCAGCGTCGGCGTCGACGGTGAGGACTTCGATTTGCCGCGCGAGTCGGAGCAGAGCTTGTCCGTTTCTGGTGGGTAGTACCGGCCTGGTTCGCTGCAGCAGCGCGGCCCCCGACGCTCGTTCGAGCGCGGTAATACGTTGACTGACTGCAGAAGACGAGATGTGCAACGCCATCGCGGCCCCCTCGAACGACCCTGAATCGCAGATCGCGGCGAGTGTGGCGAGCTGATCGTGGTTGTACATCCACAAATACTAAACCTAGATCAGCGATACTTAGGAAACGTGCATCGGCACCGGGGTGGTCGTACCGTTCTCGCCGTGAACAACCCCGTTCTGGCCTATCTCCCTGTCGCTATTGTCTTCGGAATAATTCCAGGCCCTGACGTCATGCTGGCGGTCAAGCACTCGCTGTCCGGCGGTGTGCGTCACGGCGTCGCCGTCGCGTTGGGTGCGGCGACGGGGTCGATGGCGTGGGGCATCGCTGCGGCCGTGGGGCTGGCATCTTTGCTCACCAGCGTCCCCGGGGCATTCGACGCGGTACGTATCGCAGGTGCTGCCTACCTGGTGTACCTGGGAATTGAGAGCATCTGGCAGCGGAAGGGCAGCTTCACCGACGTCGATGCCGCGACTTACAGTGCGCACCAGCCGAAGTGGTCGCGCGCGTTCGTGACCGGTTTCGTCGCAGACCTGTTGAACCCGAAGATGGGTGCGTTCTATCTGGCGGTGCTCCCTCAGTTCATTCCGCGCGACGGGAACGTCTTCGTGTGGTCCATGCTGCTCATGTCGATCGAGTTCGTGGTGGCGCTGATATGTCTGTCCTCGTACGCACTTCTCGCCTCGTCCGCTCGCCGGTTCTTGGAGAAGGGTCGGGTGGGGGCGTGGCTCGAGCGTGGACTGGGTGTTGTTCTGGTGGGCTTCGGCGTCCGGCTGGCCTTCGAGTAGACACCCCCGCCGTCCGAGCCCTTCTCCCTTCGCTCTTTCAACTACTTGACCCGAGCTCGACCTGACCGTGTAACGACGCCCGGTCGGGTTCACGCCGCGGGCAGTCCAATCCCGCCAGGTCTTGGCTTTGCCGTGCCCTGACCCGAACTTTCCTGTACCGAAACCGAACATCACGCACACAGAGGGGTACCGATCAATGAGCGAAAAGCTCTGGGGTGGAAGATTCTCCACCGATATCACCGACGATGTACTTTGCTACACGGAGACAGCATCGGTGGACAGCAGAATGCTCGAACACGACCTGTGGCAGAACATGGCTCATGTTCTGATGCTCGGTCGCGCGGGAATCAACACCGAACCCGACACCAAAGTGCTTCTCGCTGGGCTGCTCGACATGGAGAGCAGCCGAGCCGACGGTGGATTGCAGCTCGACGTCCGACAAGAAGATGTGCACCTCAACACCGAATTCATGCTCATCGAACGGATCGGACCCGTCGGCGGCCGCATGCACACCGCACGGTCCCGAAACGATCAGGTGCAGACCGACGCACGCATGGTCACCCGCGAGTGGCTGCTCGATGCCAGCGAAGAACTGCTCATGTTCGCGCAGGATCTGCTCGGGTGCCCCGAGTCGGAACGAGAAGCAGTCCTACCTGGCTACACGCATTCGCAGGCAGCGCAACCGATTTCGGTAGCATTTTGGAAGGCTGCGCACGCACAGGCCTTGCTGCGTGATGCCTCCCGCCTGATGGATGCCTGGAAGCGCATCAACATCAATCCGCTCGGCGCGTGTGCGCTCGCCGGAACTACATTCGCCTTGGACCGCGATTACACCTCCCGGCTTCTCGGGTTCGATGCACCGATGGTCAATGCGCTCGATGCGACGTCGACGAGGGACTGGACAGTCGAAGTAGCGGGCGCAGCTGCCAGCGGTGCTGTGAATCTGTCTCGCATGCAGGAAGAGATCGTCACCTGGAGCTCGAATGAATACGCTCTCGCCGAAGTGCACGATTCGTTCGCGACCGGTAGCTCGATCATGCCGCAGAAGAAGAATCCGGTGGTTGCGGAACTGGCGCGAGGGAAGTCCGGTCGCGCGGTGGGTGCGCTGGTGCAACTGCTGGTGATGGAGAAGTCGGTCGGTCTCGGGTACAGCTGCGACCTGCAGGAGGACAAACCGGTTTACTGGGGTGCCCTCGATACGTACCTCGACACCATTCGCCTGTGCCGACGCCAGAACCTGCACACCGCGTTCGACGGTGCTCGCGGCAGAGCCCTGTGCTGGGACAACTTCTCGACCGCGACAGAGATCGCCAACATCTTGGTCTCTCGGTTCGACGTTCCTTTCCGCACAGCCCACCGCATCACCGGTGACCTCGTCAACGCCGCCCTCGCAGCCGGTCATACCCTGCGCAACGTCGCGTTCACCACCACTTTCCTCCGCGAGGAACACGACATCGACATCAATGAGGTCGACATGAAGCAGATATGCGATCCCCTCCACACACTGCGCAGCTACATCTCTGCCGGATCCACCGGACCGACGCGGGTCGCCGAACAGCAGGAGCAAGGCCTGGCCGACGTGACCGACAGACTCGCCAAAATCCGGCAAGCCAGAACCCGCCTCTGGGAGGCGAAGGCGGAATGCCTACGAGCAGCGCGATCCGTCGTCGGCGGCGTGAGCGTGCCCGAACTCGCGATGGAGGTCGGGGTATGAGCATCGTCCTGGCATATTCCGGCGGATTGGACACATCCGTTGCCGTGCACTGGCTCAAAGAGCGCTATCAGACCGAGGTCATCGCGTACTGCGCGAACCTCGGCCAAATCGAGGACCTCGAGGCCGTCTCGAAGCGCGCAACCGCGGCCGGCGCGTCGGAAGTAATCGTCGAAGACGTCCGAGACCATTTCCTCCACGACTATGCAATCCCGGCTCTCGCCGCCGGCGCTGCATACGAGGGAAAATATCTTCTAGCTGCACCATTGTCTCGACCGTTGATCGCCGAGCGGCTGGTCAGCATCGCTCGCGAACGCGGTGCATCCGCAGTCGCTCACGGTGCCACAGGCAAGGGAAACGATCAGGTCCGGTTCTACACCTCCGTGCGGGCGTTGGCTCCCGAGCTCGACATTCTCGCACCTGTCATCGATTGGGAAATGACCTCACGCGGTAGCGAAATCGCCTACGCCGATCTCCACGGTATCGATGTAGGTGTCAGCAAGACGACGCCGTACAGCATCGACACCAATATCTGGGGCACCAGCATCGAGTGCGGGGATCTCGACCTCATCGACCACGCTCCACCGCCCGATGCATGGCAGATCACGACCGCGCCGGTGCAGGCACCGGATCGTGCAACAACGATCACGATCGAGTTCGAAGCAGGCATTCCCGTCGCTCTCGACGGCCGCAAGCTCGACCTGATCGACCTGGTCAGCGAACTCGGAGACACAGCGGCCGCGAACGGTATCGGGCGTACCGAAATCCTTGAGAGCCGCATCGTCGGCTTCAAGAGCCGCGGAATCTACGAAGCACCCGCTGCAACAGTTCTTCTCGCTGCACGAACCGATCTCGAAGCGCTCGTACTGGACCGAGAGACGCTCCACCACAAGCGATCCATCGCCGACCAGTACGCAGAGTTGGTCTACTACGGCTACTGGTTCACTGATCTGCGCGCAGCACTGGATGCCTACTGCGCGCGTCTGGCTCACCGCGTGACGGGCACAGTGACCGTCGAGCTGTACAAGGGCTCCGCTCGATGCATCGGCCGGACGTCCCCGAAATACGGCCGATACAGCTCGGCACTGGCCGATTACGAAGAGGCAGACACCTTTCGACACGAAGCAGGAGCCGGATTCGCGTACTGCTGGGCTCTCCCACTCACCGAAGGAGTTGTCACTCGATGAAAGACACCCGCTCTGTTCTGCTCATCTCCGACGGATCACGGTGGGGCGAACTCGCCCACGACTTTCTCCGCCGCAGATTCGCCGACGTCGACTGGTTTGCCTGGGATTACGGCGATCCAGTGACTCGATCGTTCGATCAGTGGCACGGATGCGACCTGCTTCTGTCCTTCAAATCGGACTTCATCCTGTCCGAGGCCACACTCGATCGAGTGCGGGAACTGGCCGTGAACTTCCACCCGGCGACCCCGAACTACCGAGGGATCGGCGGATATCGCTACGCGATCGACGACAACCAGACGCAATTCGGGGCCACCTGCCACATCATCACCCCGAAGGTGGATGGCGGTCCGATAATCGCGGTCGACCGATTCGACATAGTCCCGGGCGAATCCGAGACGAGCTTGAGCGAACGTACCGCCGCCGTCGCACTGGCTCAATTCCATCGAATCGTCACTGCAATATGCAACGGCACCACGATCAGCGCCGACGACAGCGAACAATGGGGACAACGTCTCTACACACGCCGCGCCCTCGACGCAGACCGCCGAAAGCGTGGGGAGCTGGTCGAAGCGTGAGAACACTGCACTCGCCCTCCGCCACCCACGATCGGCCGAGGTCGCCCGAAGCCCATGGCGGTACTGCAGTTCGCAACGGCCCCTTGGCGATCATCGAATTCGACGGCGAAGGACACAACACGTTCTCCACGGACAAGATGCGCGGCATCACCGAGTTGGTCTGGCAGCTAGGGGACACCCCGGATGTCGAGGGGCTGGTTCTGTACGGGGGAGACGGTCGATCCTTCGGTGTCGGCGGTGACTTCAACGAAGTCAAGGACTTCACGGGAGGCTCCGAGGTCAACCGATGGATCGACGCCTGCGTGGACATGTATCGAGCAGTTCTGTCGATCTCGAAACCGACCGTGGCAGTCATCGACAAATACTGCATCGGCATCGGACTTCAGTTGGCACTGTGCGCCGACTGGCGCATCGGAACGTCGACGTCGGACCTCCGTATGCCCGAGCTCAAGTTGGGTATCTCCTGCATACTCGGAGCTCCGCTCTTGGAACGCCGAGTAGGGCCTGCCGTGGCGAATCGAATGATCATCGGGTGCGATCGATGGCTCGGTGCCACCGCACTCTCCGACGGCCTCCTCGATGAACTCGTTGCAGCCCACAGTGACCCGCTCGCTGCAGGATGCACCCGAGCACAGGCACTGGCCCAGTACCAATCGGTACCGTTTGCCCGCACCAAGGCGTTCGTCAACCACGATCTGCTGCTCGACATGGAACGAGCCCGTATTGCAGCAATAGCCGGCCACCGAGCGGGGTTCGCTGCAGGCGATGCGGCCCAACAGAAGATGCGCACAATTGTCGGAGACAACCCATGACCCCAACCGATCATGGGTGGGTCGTCGTTTCGCGCAGCGGCTGCATCCGCCGTGTTGGCGGACATACCGGCCCCGTTCTGAACCGCAACGACGGAACAGTCATGATCACAACGCCGCTGCACGGCGAATGCCGAGTCTTTCTCTCCCGCACCGATGATGCACGGACATGGGCGGTGGGATCGCAATTCGCGGCGACTGCCGCGAGTGTCGGTCACCGTGTAGGAACCACCACGGCACTTCGCCCCGGGACGACCCTGGTCTGCTCCACCGACGGCGAGTTGTCGGTGCACCGCGCAACCCCCCGATCGTCGCCGCCGGGCGGTGTCCCAAGGTGTTCGCTCGAACAGGCCATGGGGTGGCTCGACCATGGATTACGCACCGCAGCAACGGAAATTGCATCGTCGGGTCGTCCTATTCGCTTGCTGCTCTCCGGTGGTGTCGACTCCGGACTCCTCGCCTCCTACTTGTGGAGGGCCGGTGCCGACGTCCGTGCACTGACCCTCCGCACACCCTGGGGTGACGAAATCGACGGTGCCTCTCGAACAGCGCGCCACGTCGGTCTGCCGCTCGACGTCATCGACGTCACCGCACAGGAATCGACAGCGGCGATCTACCCGTGCATGCAGCACACGCAATCCGATGATGCAGAAGTCATCACCGTGCATCTGCTGGTAACAGTGGCCTTCGAGTTGGCGCGAGCATGTGGTGCCGACCTCGTGACCGGACTCGGCAGCGATCTGCTCAACGCCGGAAGCGATTTCGGTATGGGCGCAATCGCCGGCGATCTGAACGAGCGTATCGACGACGCCAGCGCATCAGGAATGATGGTGACCGGCCAATTCACCCCAGGGCCGCGCATGTACCACCCGTACTGGAGTCCTGCTCTACTGCACATTCAACAGTGTGTCCCCGCTCAGCTGAAGACCGTCGACGGTATCGAAAAGTACTACCTCCGCAAGCTCGCGGGCTACCAACTGCCCCGTGAGACTGCGTTCGGGAGAAAAGTAGCAATCCACCAAGGGGCGGGTTTGTCAGCGGGGTTGGACGGTGCCCTCGGAGAACAACTGGCTGCCGTCTGTGCCCGAATTCGGGCACAGACGCTCGATGAGGTCCCACTGGGAAACCACGATGTTGCGGTCGGCGGTGAGCAGCGGTGACGGCAATCGATCCCGGAGATCTCGCGGCGGTGGCCACCCGGGATGGATTCGCTCTGGTCGGCGCCGTCGACTTCGGCAGAAGCGACTTCGAGGTCTTCGTGCAGGGGCTCGGGACTCTCGCCACGCATCGGTTCGGCACCGGAAGCGCAGGTCTGCTCGATCTCGACGCAAGCCCGCTACCGGACCGCGTCGTCACCGGGCGCAGCGGCCTGCCTCTGCACACCGACGGCACACTTGTCGGGACCTGTCCCAAATACATTGCGCTGTATTGCAATGCAGTCGATCAGCCCACAGGATCCGGACGCACAGAACTCTGTCTGCAATCGGAACTACTCGATGCGACACTCCCACCGGACCTGAGCACGGTGACCGACGTCGATTGGGAGTACTACGTCACCGACCAATCCCACTTTCCCGACGTCGCGCACCGCTGGCTGTCGATTCCACCTACAGTGCGATCAGCTACGGGGACAACGCGGTTGAACGTGGCACTTCCGTTCCCCGAGGAACGGACCACCCCCGCAGGATGGTCGGTCCGTCTGGCGGGCTCGACCGAAGAAGACAGCCGGGCCGTCTTCGCGCGGCTCGATTCCTACCTGCGGGGCAGTACCAGCTTCTACTCGCACGACTGGGCCCCGGGCGACCTTCTCGTCCTCGACAACGAACAGGTTCTGCACGGGCGGACAACGATCGAACCGGGCAGCGTCAGACACCTGTTCCGAGGACAGATCAATGTCTGACGCGCGAGGGTTCCTCGCCGCACTGAACAGCATGCCCGAACAGGACCAGGACGCACTTCACCAGGGACGACGCCATACGACGTTCGGGGAGCTGTCGGCCGCTGCGATGGCATGGCGTGATGCACTGGCACCGGTGATCGACGAAGGCGACGTGGTCGTCGTCGATCACCACCCCGGGGCCGCCGACTTCGTTGCAGCACTACTGGGAACGATGGCCGCCGGCGGCGTGCACCTGGCGAGCCGGACACGGCATCCAGCATGGGAACGACTGAGTGCACTGGGCCGCCGCTGGCACGCCATCACCGACCACGACATCGACCCCGACCTGCCCGAACTGGGCTCTGTGTTCAATGCAGCAACCCGAAAGCTCCGATACTGCAACCCAACGCGCCACCACGACGCGACCGAGCACAACGCCATGCGAGGAAGAATCCTCGAAACATCCGGATCGAGTGGTGAGCCGAAATGGGTGTACTGGACCGAGGAATCGCTGTTCGCCGACCGCACCGACTGGTGCCAGCAGCTCGGTCTGACAGCCGACGATGTGATCATCAACATCCACCCCCTCGATTTCGCGCACGGGATGGACGTTCACGTTCTCGCGGGCTTGCTCTCGGGAGCACCCACGGTGCACCTCGACGCCGGTCTCCCGGCCTCTGCCCTCGCGAAAGCGATCGGCGACTGGAACGGTACCTATATGAGCGCCCTTCCCTCGCACTACGACGCGATCGCAGCGTCACCGGCGGCATCGGAGCGAATGGGTGAACACCTGACCACCGCACTGACGGGCGGGGCTCTCCTGACGCCGACCACTGCACGGCTGATCCACCAGCGGTGCGGAGTCAACCTACGCAGGCTCTACGGGGCCACCGAATGCGGCATCATGTGCGCAGATCTGCGGCCACAGTTGCAGAGCGCGGCCGAACTGCGACCCCTACCCGGGGTGGAGATGCGAGTGCGCCCCATCCACGGAATCGACGCAGATACCTATCGAGTGGGCGAGCCCGAATTCCGCCGAGCGCACCGAGCCGAAGGCTACTGGGGAGACCCGGACCGTACACAGAGCGCATTCACGGACGGCTGGTATCGAAGCGGGGACGCGGTGATGGTCCACGACAACGGTGCCATCAACGTCCTGGGCCGCATCGATGACGTATGGACAAACAACCAAGGTCAACTCTGTTCGGCAGGCGTTCTGGTCGACGAGATCACCGCACTCGACGAGGTGGACGAGGTCGTCGTGTTCGCCCCGACGGCCACAGGAGCAGACAAGCCGACGACGGTACTGTGCCGCCTGGCACCTACCGGGGCAGACCTCGGACGAATCCACCTTCGCGTCACCAAAGTGATGAACAGCTACGGTCTCATCGGAAAGATCACTTTGATGTCCGACTGGCCGAAAACGTCTGTCGGCAAGCCCGACCGGCGCGCATTGCTGGCATGGTCCAGAGCGTCCTGACTTCAACATCACACGGATCAGAAAGGGCAGCCATGAGCGCCGCGTCACCACAGGGGTTTCACTGCTGGACAACCCATTTGGGACTCGCAGACGAAGGTAGAGACGACTTCTCCATGGTCATCTCCGACAGGCCGTGCACCTCCTCGGCCGTCTTCACAAAGTCACTGTTCGCCGGCCCCTGCGTCACCTTGAGCAAGACCTCGATCGAGCAGACCAGTCCGCGCGGGGTCCTCGTGTTGGCCAAGAACGCCAACGTCGCGACCGGCACGGAAGGGCTCCGCAACGCCAGCGAGATACGCGCCTCCGTCGCACGAACCGTAGGAATCGAACCCGAAGCCCTGATCATGGCCTCCACCGGAGTCATCGGAGTGCAATATCCGATGGACACCATCCGCACCGGACTCGACGGGCTCGGCCAGGGAACACCACTCGACGCGCACGCGGTGGCCCGAGCGATCATGACCACCGACACTCGCGCCAAAGTCTCCGAACGAACCGTCGGCACTAGCACCATCGTCGGAATCGCAAAGGGCGTCGGGATGATAGAACCGGACATGGCGACCATGCTGTCGTTTGTCTTCACCGACGCCGACGTCCCCCAGGACACGCTCGACCGAATCTTTCGTGACGTTGTCGACCGCACCTACAACTCGGTCTCGATCGACACCGACACCTCCACCAGCGACACAGCGGCGGTCTTCGCCAATGGTGCCGCCGGCCCGGTACCCGATACCGAGTTCGAACAGGCTCTCGAGGAAGTGTGCACGGATCTGGTGAAAATGATTGCCAGCGACGGCGAAGGTGCGACCAAGCTGATCGTCACCACAGTCTCGGGTGCATCGAGCGAGCGCCAAGCGCGCGTGGTCGGGAAGTCGATCATCAACTCTCCCTTGGTCAAGACGATGATCCACGGTGAAGACCCCAACTGGGGTCGAGTTCTCATGGCCATCGGAAAATGTAGCAACGAGGTGGACATAGAACCCGACAGAATCCGAGTCGCATTCGCGGACATCGATGTGTATCCGAGCTCGTCACTCAACCAGCACGACACCGTCGAGGTGGTTCGTGAACACCTTGCAACTGCCACCGTCGAGATCAACGTAGACCTCGGAATCGGCACCGACACCTGGAGAGTGTTCGGTTGCGACCTCACCGATGAATACATTCGAATAAACGCGGACTACACCACATAGAGATCACTCCAATCACTTCACCAACAGGCCGTAGTAACGTGGAGCGGACATCCTGCCCCGACCTGTCGAAGCCGCTACAGCACGTCGGCCTGTGGCCGTTGATGTTGCCGGTTCTGCCGGACTCTGGACATGAGCAGATTGAAGACCGAACACGATTCGCGCCGGGGGGCGAAAATGGCTGCAACCGATAGAGAACCTTCAAAAAGGTTCCAAGACAATGACCATAACGACCGCAATGCCACAACTCTGATCAAAACGTCCGACCACGCATCTAGCGAGGAGCGTAGTCATGAGCTGTACACCGTGTACGGAACCGCGTGTCACGCGCCTGAACGACAGTGTATGACACGACTCACTGCGCGAATAGACGATGGGGACAGCGTAGCGTCGATTCGGTGCGGACCAGGAGAGATTACTCGTCGACAGGTTGATCTCGAAGCCGATCCACGATTCGCCGTGAGGATTCAATACGTCTTATCGGGCGAAGTAATTCTGTCGCAGAACGGCGTCCAAATATCGCTGAAGAGCGGAGGCATTGGCCTATACTATAGCGATTACAGCTATACAATGACTGTAACCCGTCCCAGCTGTTTAGCGGTGGTCACGTTACGGCAGAGGGTAGGCCCAAGAGAAGACTTCGACGCCGCCTCGGGTCGAGGTCTTCGCGTCGTGCCAAACGCTGAAGGTACGGGGAAAATACTCTCAGATACATTACATTCTACTTCGAGAGAAATTGGAATGCTGAACACGTTCACGGCTCATAATGTCATATCAGCCGTTCGATTACTGGCGTGGGAAGGAATGCACCCGCCACATGGCCACGCACCGCCTGACCAGCAATCCGGCCTCGTAGCGACGGCGCGCTTGATGATCGAGAAGAATCTTTCTGATCCCACGCTCAATCCCGACCTACTCGCGCGCAAACTACATGTATCGGTTCGTCAGCTGCATCGCGCTTTCGAGCGAGAGGAGCGAACCCTGTCCGCTTATATAGCATATGAGCGCATTGAAAGGTGCGCTGCCGATTTGATCGACCCAAGCTTACAACAGATACCGATAGGCGAGATCAGTGCGCGATGGGGGCTTAGTGACCAGTCGAGACTTTCTCGGCTATTTCGCGAGTTAAAGGGTTGCTCGCCTTCGGAATTCAGAAGATTTTACGCGGAACCCAGCTAGTTCGAGAACACATCCACCGATCAATTCCGAGTGATCAAGACCGGAACGAAGACTCTCGTACCGGCGCGCCGCGTCGACGTGATCGAACTCGCTGGCCAACAAGCATACGACCGGGTGACGGATTCATCAAGATAAAATTCTTGACCTTGCTCGAGGTAGTGACGGTCCGGCTATCCGTCCACGGTAGCCACCACGCGCCCACGCAACTCCGTCACGTCCGCGTGCACTCGCGCCGATCAGTGCATCGCCTTCACGGCATAAGACGATTGAGCTGCGGGTTCTCGCGGTAGACGTGGCATCTAGTCGTTGTCGACTTTGGAGGGCCCGACTCCGAGGACTTGATCATTGACCGGTTGCGGCTTTCATAGTCTCCTCACGGCCCGGCCCAGATGGGTGCCTACCTGCACTGGACCCCGAAAGGAAACATCGAACCCACTTGTCGCACGGTGCCAAATTTTTGTCGCTTCGCGACGAAGAGCTGTGGAGGTATTTCCGCAATTAATTTCGATAAGTAGCGTCGAAGACACCAACAAGTCGCCGACCTTACAGGCCGCAATGGCTCACTCGACATGTCGACTTGAGATACAGGAATTTTGGGGAGAACCGAAGAAGGAGACAGTGATGATCTCGGCAGATCAATATGCGCGCGATGACTATGAACGTGAGTTGAAAGCTCACTGGGACGCTAAAACAACCGATGACATCAATCTCCTACTGGGCGCTGATGATGATCTTTACCACCATCACTACGCGATTGGCGATTTCGACCGCTCTATTCTGGATTCCGTAGGTGAGGATCGAGAGAACGCGATTTTGCGAGAGTTGCATCGAATGGAGAATGATCAAGTCGGACTGATCCTCGACGCCCTCGGTCCTTTGCCGCCCAACTCTCGCGGCATGGATGCCGGGTCAGGTCGCGGGGGAACATCTTTTCGTCTCGCTGGAGCGACGGAGAGCCGAATCGACGGCGTCAATTTTTGCGAACATCACGTTGCGTTCGCCGAGCAGATCGCACGCAAACGCGGTTGGGATAGCCGCGTTCAATTCCACCTAGGGAACATGCTGCAGGCACCATTTCCTGATCGCACTTTCGATTTCGTGGTCTCCAACGAGACGACGATGTACGCCGATGCTTACGAAGCAATGGCCGAGTTCTCCCGCCTACTGCGACGGGGCGGTCGCTACGTAATGACCACCTGGTGCCGCAACGACGCAGTCGACCCACGCTCGGACGCGACAAGGCAGATCGATGAGCACTACGTATGCCGAATGCACCGCCGAAGCACCTACTTCGAGGCATTCGCGGCAAACGGCCTGATTCCGTACCACGTGGCTCAGTACACACACGAAGCTATGCCGTACTGGGAGCTACGCAACAACAGCAAACTCCGCACCGGCGTTGAGGATGCGTTCCTCAGCGGCTACAGCGACGGGTCACTGAACTACCTGGTGATTGCGGCCGAACGCATCTGAGACATCCACCCGGAAACCACAAACTTGAAGGAGCCTGAAATGCCGAACCTCGACGTGGCAGACCTCGGCCAGCACGACGTACAGCAGCGCCGCTACTGGGATGCCAAAAAATCCGACGATATCAATCTGCTGCTGGGCACTGAAGACGGCTTGTACCACCACCACTACGGAATCGGTGACTACGATCACTCTGTACTCGCGGCACCTGCGGAGCTGCGGGAGTCACTGATCCTGCGCGAACTTCACCGGATGGAGTCGCTGGAAATCAACCTTATCGTCGATGCATTAGGGGAGGTCTCACCGAGCTCTCGTGTCATGGACGCGGGATCGGGGCGAGGCGGAACGACCTTCACAATCGCTGATCGATTCGGCTGCCGGGTAGACGGGGTGAACTACTGCGCTCACCATGTCGAGTTCGCAGAGAAGTTGGCCCGTGAACGCGGGAGTTCGGACCGTGTGCAATTCCACTTCGCAAACATGGTTCAGACCCCCTTCGAGGACAACACCTTCGATTACATTGTCTCGAACGAAACCACGATGTGCGTCGACCTAGGGGAGGCGTTCACCGAGTTCGCCCGGTTGCTGCGCCCCGGCGGCCGCTATGTCGCCGTCACCTGGTGCCGCAACGACGTAGTTGCTGAGCGTTCCGAGGCATCCCGGTTGATCGACGAAGAATATCTGTGCGCTATGCACACGCGCAGTACTTATTTCCAAACTCTGGCAGCAAATGGTCTGGTGCCGTATCACGTTCAGCGATACACCGACGAAGCCATCCCGTACTGGGACCTGCGCAACCAGGCAGCGTTGCGCACAGGTGTCGAGGAACCATTCCTCCAGGGCTTCCGCGAACGCAGCATCGACTACTTGGTTATCGCTTGCGAGCGTCTGTAGCGGTGATCTGAGATATCCGAGTTATCCACGCGCCAGCGATCCTCGGCATCGGCGCGCCACTTCGTCCTTCTACAAACAATCGAAGGGATTCCGGTATGGCCGGAACGGCTGATTTACCTTTGGAAATGCGACGCAACGGCCTGAACCCGACCGAAGAGCTCGCCCAGGTCCGTGACCGCGACGGTGTTATCCCAGTGGGAGAACTCTACGGGGCCCCGGCTTTTCTCGTCTGCCGTTACGAAGACGTCCGGCGAATCTTCGCAGACTCGAACCGGTTCAGCAACGCCCACACGCCAATGTTCGCAATACCCAGTGGCGGCGACGATGTGATTGAAGATGAACTAGCCGCCATGCGCGCCGGTAACCTCATCGGACTCGATCCCCCCGACCACACCCGCTTGCGTCATATCCTCGCTGCGGAGTTCTCAGTGCACCGGCTCAGTCGCCTGCAGCCGCGGATCGACGAGATAGTGGACAGTGCCTTGGATGGTCTCGAGCAAGCCGGACAACCCGCCGACCTTATGGACCGTTACGCGCTACCAGTCTCTTTGCTCGTACTGTGTGAGCTGTTGGGAGTGCCCTATGCCGATCGCGACGAATTGCGAGATCGAACAGCACGCCTCCTGGATCTGTCGGCATCTGCAGAACAACGAGCGGTTGCCCAGCGAGAAGACCGTCGATACATGGCCACCCTGGTTACCCGTGCGCAGGAACAACCCGGTGACGACTTGTTGGGAATTCTGGCGCGCAAGATCGGCGACAACCTCAGCACCGACGAACTTATCAGCATCATCAGTCTGATCATGCTCGGTGGACACGAGACCACGGCAAGCATGATCGGCCTCAGTGTACTGGCCCTTTTGCATCACCCGGAACAAGCCGCCATGATGATCGAGGATCCGAACTGCGTCGATTCCGGAATTGAGGAATTATTGCGGTGGTTGTCGGTCGCCCATTCGCAGCCACCGCGCATGGCAGTAACCGAGGTGCAAATCGCCGGGGTGACCATTCCGGCAGGATCTTTCGTCATCCCGTCCCTACTGGCCGCGAATCGCGACAGCAATCTGACGGACAGACCCGACGACCTCGATATCACCAGGGGAGTAGCCGGTCACCTCGCCTTCGGGCATGGCGTCCATTTCTGTCTTGGGCATTCACTCGCTCGGATGACCCTGCGCACGGCCGTGCCGGCGGTACTGAGGCGCTTTCCCGACCTAGCCCTCTCACCCTCGCACGACGTTCGGCTCCGCTCCGCCAGCATTGTTCTCGGCCTCGAAGAACTACAGCTGACGTGGTGAGAAGCGAGCGGTCATGAAAGTCGTCGTGAACGAGCGGAGGTGTTTCGGCTCCGGTCAGTGCGTGCTCGTCGCGCCCGAGGTCTTCGAGCAGAGTGACGACGGCACAGTCACATTGCTCGTGGACAAACCTTCCCCAGACAACCATCCGCTGGTCCGCGCGGCTGCACGTTCCTGCCCAGCTACTGCTATCCGCTTCGAAGAGAATGCGATGCGACAAGAGCCAACCGAATTCAGCTATGACGATCTGCCTGCTCTGATTTCCCGTATGCGGGGAGACGAAAGGCACTCGTTCTCATCCTCATCGACGATGGACGTGCTGTGGGTACTCTACGACGAAATCCTCAACATATCCCCCGAGAGCCCCGACGACGACGACCGGGACCGCTTCTTGCTGTCCAAAGGTCACGGCCCGATGGCCTACTACGCGGTACTTGCGGCCAAAGGGTTCCTCCGACCAGAGCTCCTCGATACCTGGGCGACAAAGAACTCACCACTCGGCTTCGCGCCGGATCGAACCAAAATCTCGGGTGTAGAAATGTCGGGTGGCTCGCTCGGCCATGGCTTGCCGCTCGCCGTGGGCGTCGCGATGGGACTCCGTATACAAAAGCGTCACGCACCGAGAGTCTTCGTGCTCATCGGCGATGGAGAGTTCGATGAGGGCAGCAACCACGAGGCGATGGCTTTTGCAGGACGCGCGCGCTTGAACCAACTGACGGTCATCGTCCTGGACAACGGCACGGCAAGTATGGGTTGGCCGCATGGAATCGATAAACGGTTCGACGGTGAGGGTTGGGACACAATCAACATCAACGGTGCGGACCATGAGGAGATCGCTGCGGCTTTGAATCGAGATCACAACGACAGACCGCTCGCGGTGGTCGCCACCGTGACTCGGCAATCGGCCCGTTCGCCCATTCAGCAGAGATGAATCGCCATGAATTCCGCAGACACGCAAGAACCAGAGTCCTTCAACCACACTGACATGTGGACCGCATTCGGAACGACCATGTCTGGTGCATTGGAAACAGACCCCCGCGCCGTAGTTGTGCTGGCCGACATCGGAGCCCACCTCTTCAAAGCGGCCGCGATCGCAGATGCCAACCGCGTGATCAACGTAGGGATCAGGGAACAGCTGATGATGGGGGTAGCCGGCGGGCTCGCCATGTGTGGCATGCGACCCGTGGTACACACAGTCGCCGCCTTTCTCGTCGAGCGGCCTCTTGAACAAATAAAGCTGAACTTCGCCCAGCAGGATGTCGGCGCAGTCCTGGTCAGTTGGGGAGCCTCCTACGACTTGTCGGAGTTCGCCTTCTCCCATTTCACCCCGGGCGATATCGCCGTCATCGATTCGATGCCCAACTGGACAGTTCACGTGCCTGGCCATCCGCAGGAGGCCGCCGATCTTCTCCTCGAATCGCTACCAGGCGATGGACGGGTCTACCTACGGCTGTCGAGTCAGGTCAACCGTTACCCTCATGCGGTCCGAGGGACATCGTTCACACCTATCAAGTACGGCACCCGCGGAGTTGTCCTCGCCGTCGGTCCCTGTTTAGATGCGGTGCTGTCGGCAACCTCCATGCTCGACGTAACCATCCTCTACGCGGCGACTATTCGCCCCTTCGACGCCACCGGTCTGTGTGCCGCGGTGCGAGCCGTGAACCGACCGAACGTCGTGTTGGTCGAGCCCTATCTGGCAGGCACCTCGGCGCACCAAGTCTCGTCCAGTCTCGTCAGCCATCCCCATCGGCTGCTCTCCCTGGGCGTTCGACGTGAGATGGTAGATCGCCACTACGGCACCCCCGACGATCACGACCACATTCACGGACTTGACGCCCGTTCCCTGAGTAATTCGATCAGTTCCTTCCTCGACTGAGCACGACCCGCGAGAGAACGGAATTGGGATGAAGGAATCAACCATGGCACAGACGCAAGCTAGGCTCGATCGACGGCAATGGGAACCTGGCGTATACGCAATCGTCGGTGCCACCGGAATTGGAAAAAGCGCCGAAGCGAGCAAGTTGGCATTGAGTCACTCGGCTCCGATTGTTGTTGCCGACCGTATCCAGTGTTACTCCGATCTCCTGGTCACCAGTGGTCGAGCGTTCGACGCGAAAGTGGAAGGGCTCACCCGCGTTTGGCTCGACAACCGGACCGTACATCAGGGCAACTTCGATCCGGACGAGGCCTTTGACCGGCTGATAAAGGTACTGACCTCGTACGTTGACCGCGGCGAAGCGGTGGTATTGGAGGGCGGTTCGATATCGCTCATTCTTCGATTCGCGCAAACGATATCCAACCTACCGTTTCCAGCTGTCGTAAATGTCATGCCTATTCCTGATAGGCAACACTACTTTGCCCAGCAGTGCGCAAGGGCACGACAAATGTTGCGGGGAGATTCAACGGGCAGGAATTTGCTCACCGAACTGGCGGAAGCGTGGGCTGTAGGCGATCAGCACAACTTCGTAGCCTCGGTTGCGGGTCTGGACTGTGTACTCGACTGGTGCGCCACGCATTCCGTAACACCAAAGGAGTTGGCCGACCGAGACCTCACCATGGAGGTGCTCGACGAACTGGCGGCATCAATGGGTGGCCGGTATGTCGAGCACGGCGTCCTTCAGCAGGAAATATTTTTAAGAACCTTCGGTGCCCCAGGTGTGACCGCCAGATGAGCGGGATCTGGCACACCGACGACATGCACCTGACATCCGCCGGGGCTGATTTCGGAAACTGCATCCATGCGAAACCGTCCGTCGTTGTCGTGCCACGGACCGTGGCCGACGTGCAGGAAGCCCTGCGCTACGCTGCGGCGCGGAAACTATCGCTCGCGGTGCGCGGATCCGGACACTCGACCTACGGGCAATGCCAGGCCGAGGGCGGAGTCGTGCTGGACATGAAAGAGTTCAACACCGTCCACGACGTTCGATCGGGGCAGGCAACGATCGATGCGGGTGTGCGATGGAGCGACGTGGTCGCTGCCACGCTCAACCGCCAGCAAACCCCTCCGGTACTCACCGACTATCTCGGGACCACCGTCGGCGGAACGCTTTCGGTCGGCGGCTTCGGGGGATCGAGTCACGGCTTTGGCTTGCAAACCGACAACGTGGACTCTCTTGCTGTAGTTACCGGATCGGGAGATTTTCGGAAATGTTCCGCCGCATCGAACAGTGAACTTTTCGACGCCGTGCGCGGCGGCCTCGGTCAATTCGGCGTAATTGTCAACGCGACAATCCGTCTGACCGCTGCTCACGAGTCGGTTCGACAGTACAAATTGCAGTATACCAACCTCGGCGTATTCCTCGACGACCAACTCCGCGCCATGTCCAACAGACTATTCGACCATGTACAAGGACGAATTCGTGTCGATGACGACGGCCACTTACGTTATCGACTGGACCTAGCCAAGTACTTCACCCCACCACGAAAGCCAGACGACGACGCTCTGTTGTCATCGCTCCAATACGATTCGTGCATCGAATACAACTCGGACGTAGATTATGGTGACTTTGTCAACCGTATGGCGGATCAGGAGCTTGATCTTCGGCACTCAGGTGAGTGGTTCTATCCACATCCATGGGCCAGCCTGCTGATCCCGGCAGACAAGATCGAGCAGTTCATCGAAACTACCAGATCCTCATTGACGGATGACCTAGGAAACTCCGGGCTGATCATGGTTTACCCGATTCCAACACGGCCGATCACTGCACCGTTCATTCCGATTCCTCACGGCGACACATTCTTCATGTTGGCCGTACTTCGAACAGCATCCCCAGGGGCCGAAGCCCGAATTATTGCCAGCAACCGCCTTCTCTATGAACAGGCTCGGGATGTAGGCGGGGTGGCCTACGCAGTCAATGCTGTCCCCATGTCACCGGGAGATTGGTGTACGCACTTCGGTTCGCGATGGCAGGCCATCGCACAGGCTAAGCGTCGCTTCGACCCACACAGAATCCTCGCCCCTGGATACAGAATGTCATTCGACTGATGAACCTTCGACCAATGCCCGCGACTACGGTCTCGGCACAGGCCCGCCCGACCCTCAAGAGCGTCACGGTCTTCTGCGGAGCTATGCCAGGGCGCGGGACCAAATATGGACAGCTCGCAGAGGGGATGGGGCGTGCGATTGCGAGATCGAAGCTGCGCCTCGTTTATGGTGGTGCCCAAGTCGGCCTCATGGGCACCCTCGCGAACGCGGCCTTGGACTCCGGCGGAACCGTCGTTGGCGTGATCCCTGAGAGCTTCACTGCGATACCCGAGGCTGCGCATCATGGACTGACAGAACTACACGTCGTCCATGACATGCACCAACGCAAAGCTCTCATGGCCGAACTTGGTGACGCATTCATTGCCCTCCCCGGCGGTGTCGGAACCGCAGAAGAGTTCTTCGAGGTCCTTACGTGGTCACACCTAGGACTTCACAACAAACCCTGTGTACTGCTGAACGACAACGAGTACTACCGCCCCTTGCTCGCCTACATCGATCACGCGGCCGTCGAAGGATTTATCACCCCCGCAACCCGGGCTCGCGTAATCGTCTGCAAAGACATCGAGGGGGCTATCGCGGCCATTCGCTCACCCTAATTAATGGGACTTCTGCCTGGCCGGTAGATCTGCTCCGTCCTCGGTGCATTCTATACGCTCACGTTCCACCCAGTTCGTCCATATACGAAATTTGGAGGCACCTCGATGTCTGTACGAAAATTTCACCTAGGCTGGTTCGTCGGTTTCTTTGCCAACGATTTCACCGGCGACTTCTCGCCGCCTGAAGAGCCATGGGATGGCCGATTCTATGTCGAGATGGCGAAGTCACTAGAGCGCGCGGGATTCGACTACATGATGTTCGAGGACACGGTATCGGTACCCGATGCATACGGGCGATCCTTCGATGCGTACCTGAAACACGCCCTGTGGGTGCCGAAACACGACCCAGTGCCGTTGGCGTCGGTGATCGCGGCCGCGACCGACCGCATAGGCGTAATCGCTACGATGTCTACGGCCTTCTATCCCCCATACATGCTGGCACGGACTGTCTCTACGGTCGACCACATCGCCGGTGGGCGCTTTGGATGGAACATTGTCACCACCGGTCAAGATCAGGCCGCGCGCAACTTCGGCATGGATCGTCTGCTGCCGCACGACAAGCGCTACGAGGTAGCACATGAGTACGTCGACCTTGTCCGAGATCTGTGGAATTCCTGGGATCGAGACAACATCGTCCGTGACCGCGAGTCAGGGACTTATGTTGCGCCCGGCACTGTTCGGGCAGTGAACCACACCGGGGAGCATTTCCGTTCGGCGGGTCCGCTCAACACGGTGCACCCACCCAATGGACAACCAGTCTTCGTCCAAGCTGGCGGATCCCCCAAGGGCCGCGACTTCGCCGCGAAGTACGCCGACTCGATTGTTGCCAACGTCAACACCGTGGAGACGATGCGGGAGTTTCGTGACGATGTCCGTAACCGGGCGCAGTCACACGGTCGAGACCCTGACGACATCAAGGTTCTCTTCATCGCGATGCCAGTACTCGGTGCCACTATGGAGGAGGCTCAGGCCGCGAATGAACGGAGAATGACCAGCGACCGGGCCATCGAAAACATTCTTTTGCAACTGTCTTTCGTCACCGACATCGACTTCTCTCAGTTTCCGCTCGACGAAGTACCTCCGCAAGACTTGACAACCAATGGCGAGCAGTCATCACTGGAGAGCTTCCTGCAGCACGGTAGCGGTAAAACTCTGCGCGAGCTGACCATTGATTACCTCGCTCCGTCGATCGAATTGGTGGGGACGCCCGATCACGTAGCGGAGCGCATGGGGGAGATCGTCGACGAGGTAGGCGGTGACGGATTCTTGATTTATACCGGGTCGAACTCGCTCACCCGCCGATTCATCGCTGAGATTACCGACGGCCTCGTGCCAGCTTTACAAAGAATTGGTCGGACGCGTGTGGGATATTCGTCGGAGTATCTACGTGACAACCTTCGTGAGTTCTAGATTTGGTGCTCGTTCGCGCCATCTCCCGAGGCCATCCCATGATCAGAAACGCTCCTGGTGGTGCCGGACTCGTGATCATCGAGCTGCACTTTCCCTATCAAACAGCACTTTAAGTGGCAGGAATTTGTGGTGACCGTGGATTACTCTATTCGGGGGCTCACTCCCAGTGAGGCGCTCTACGTCGACTTGGGAGTTTTCATTGGGTATTCGGTGCGGGCTCGCGGCGAGTTGAACATACCGGGGCTCTCGGCGGCTTTTGAGACATTGCGACGCTCGTATCCTGTACTGGCTGCGCACGTGGAGACGATCGATGGAGACCATATGATCGTCAAACCATCCGGTCCGCTGCCCGGCCTCAGCGTGCACGCAGGGGATCCCGGTCAGCCGCTGAGCGGGGTGAACCTCAGTGCGGGCCGCGCCCTTTCCGGGCTACACGTCGTCGGCGATTCCGCCTCCGCGAGTGTGACTTTACTAACCCACCATTGCATAGCCGACGGTCGCCATTCTGTAGATTTGCTCAGCGATCTGTGGTCTTTCTACACCGACATCGTGGAAGGAAGTACCCCTGACGCGGTTATTCATGGCTATCCCGAGTCGCTGGAAGAGCTGTTCTCCGAGCGAGGAATCGACACGCCCGATGACGGCAATGCCGAACCACTAGAGTCGGCATTGAACAGGCCGCCGACGGCTGGCTATACCGAGCCGCATCGTGCGATGACCCAACTGCGATGTCGTTTAAGCAGGCGAGTCACGACCAGGCTAATCGAATTCGGACGTCACCATGGAGTAACGGTAAACGGCCTAGTATCTGCCGCTATCATGCGGACCGAGTCAGATCTGAGAAGTGTTCGGCTCGCCGACATCGCCTACCATTTTATTGTGGACCTCAGGCCTCACGTCACTCCTATAGTGGATTCCACCGCGGGAACAAATATTGTCGGCTTCCCAATCTACCGGGCTACGACCGAGTCTATAGAACTCGTGGATCTGGCACGCAATATAAATGAAGAATTGCACGTCAACCTCGCCGACGGCCGCCTCCAACGAGAAGCCCTGACAGCCGCGAAGATGGCAGTGCTGCTGCCAGACCCCAACGAGGTTCGTTGCACCAATGGAGGCACGGTTCCACCATTGCGATCGCCCGCAGGACTCGAACTCGAGGACTGCCGGCCCGCGCCAGCCGGATTTTCTTTTCCTGTTTACATCGTCCATGGGTTTGACGGGCGACTGAACATCGAATTTGCTTTGCCGAACGGAGCCTCCCGCCACGACATCGGCCGAGCCCGGGAACGGATCAGAACGCTCGAATCCCACCTTCGTTCCCTGGCGTGATTGACCCAAACGCCGGTTCCGTGAGTTCGCGCCACGCAAGGTAGCGACAAAGTCAGTTTGCTGGCGCTGGATGATTCATCGGATGCAACATGCAGTACTTGACCTGACATAATCTATATTATCGGCAATGAAGAATGACGAATTTCATTTTGTGCAACAACTCGTCGCAGTCTGCGTATTTAGCCTCTGACATGCGGCCCAACGACGCAGCCGGTACCGACTCGAACTCACCGAAACGGTAGCAAAACCCTGAGCGGCGAAGCGGCCCTGACCTCGGACGTTGACACACATCGATCATCTGATGCATGATTCGCGCATAATTTCCGAGGCAAGGGGCGATCGCGTGGACGAACGATGGAACGTCCCCGGCGGTGCACCCGAGTTGTTCCTGGCAGGAACCTCGCCGCTGCTGCGGCCCGACGAGCAGGTCTTCGCTGCCATGGTGGCCGGATGGCGCGACCAACAGCTCAGCCGCAATCTCGCGACGGAAACCATCAAGATTCGACTCGAACTCGTGCACCGCTTTCAACGCTTCACCAACGAATACCCTTGGCATTGGCGGCCATTGGACGTCGATGAGTTCTTCGCAGACCTCCGCGGTGAGGGCCGCGCAAGGTCCACATTGCGCTCCTACCAGAACGCGCTCCGACTGTTCTGCGACTACGCCGCAGATCCGCGCTATCAATGGACTGCAGTGTGCGAGAACCTGTTCGATACCCATCCAGCGCAAGCCTGCTTCGAATGGAACACCGCCACCCACTCCGGCGACTACGAGGGCCGGCCAGCGCGGCGTGCACTGACCAAAACCGAGCTGCAGGACCTCTTCGACTACGCCGACGACCAGGTCCAGATCGCTCGTCACAGCGGTCACAAGGGCTGGCTATCCGCGATGCGTGATGCGACCGCGATGAAGACTGCCTACGCCTGGGGACTTCGACGACAAGAACTCGCAATGCTCGACACAACCGACTTCGGCACCAACCCACACGCGGCCGAATTCGGTGGCCACGGAGTCCTCTACGTGCGCTGGGGCAAAGCCAACAAGGGAGGCACACCGAAGCGCCGCAGCGTCCTCACTGTCTTCCCGTGGTCAGTGCGGGTGATGACGCAGTGGATCGAGCACTGCCACGACCTGAACACCCGCACACCTCGCAGCACCGCGCTGTGGCCCAGCGAACGATCCCCGCGGGTGTCGAAAGAGAAATTGGGCGCACGCTTCGCCGGATACCGCCGTGCTCTCGGTCTACCCGACGAGCTGACCCTGCACTGCCTGAGACATTCGTACGTCACCCACCTGATCGAAGACGGGTACGACCCACTCTTCGTCCAACAGCAGGTCGGGCACTCCCACGCATCGACCACCGCCCTCTACACCTCGGTCTCCTCCGACTTCCGCACCCGCACACTGCGTACCGTCCTCGACAACAGCATCGAGCGAGCACTCGCACTGCCCGATCCCGGAGCCGCCACATGACCCGCAGGCGCCGACTCGACTTCCACTGGAAGCTCCGCCAACAGATGGCCGCCCACGACATGTGGAAGACCACCCAACTTGCACCGCTGCTGCGTGAGCGCGGAATCGACCTCTCCGCGGCACAGATCTACCGGCTCGTCACCGACAAACCGGAACGCCTGTCGATGAAAGTGCTTGTCGCGCTGTGCGATATCTTCGATTGCACACCCAACGACCTGATCACACCCGAAGTCATCAGCACCCGCGGAGCCAAGGCAGCCGGCGACACGTCTACGCGGAACGTAACCAGCCTGAACCCCGATCTTCGACCCGAACGGGCCCGCATCACGGATCCCGATTCGTGAGCACCCGCAAACCCCGTCGGCGCAGCCAAACACCGGATCCCGACAAGCATCACGCCTGTGCACGGTGCAAGGATCACTACCCCACTGCCGCGCACTGGCCCGACGGCCCGGTCTGCACCTACTGCTACCAGGCTGCCAAACGTTCCGAGGGCACATGCACGGCGTGCGGGAACATCGGAATGGTCCCCGGTCTGGACGGGGACCACATGCCCTTGTGTCTGCGCTGCAGCGGATTACCGCTGGATTTGACGTGCAACCGGTGCGGCACCGAGACGTGGCTCGCGAAAGCTAACACCTGCTGGCGATGCCTGCTCGACGACATTGTCCGCGGCCTCTTGTCTGGCCCGGATGGGGTTGTCCGCGAGTCGTTGGAACCGCTGGCAACCGCCATCGTCGCGATGCCCAGGGCGAACAGTGGCGTCACCTGGATTCGTGCGAACCCCAAGGTCCGGGAACTGCTGGGCGCACTGGGAGACGGGTCAGTGGATCCGACACACGACGCCCTCGACGCGCTACCCCGCACACGCACCGTGGAGTATCTCCGAGCATTGATGGTCGAACACTCCGTCCTGCCCGCGCGGGACCGACTGCTCGCCACCTACGAACAATGGCTTCACGGCAAACTCACAACTACCGTCGACGACGACTCAAGGAAGATCATCGAACGGTTCGGCCGGTGGCACCATCTCCGGAAATTACGCGAACACGCTGCGACAGGTCCAGTGGATACCGGACCATTCCTGCGCGCGAAACAATCGACGACTGTGGCGATTTCGTTCCTCAACTGGCTGAACGAGCGTGGGACTACGCTGGCCGACTGCAGTCAGCATGACGTCGACGCCTGGTACGCATCCGGCCCCTCCACCCGCCAGCACGCGGAACGATTCCTCTACTGGGCACGCTCGAACAAGCTCACACCCCAGCTATCGATTCCCCGCCACACAACGGGCAAATACGAGCTGGTCGGTGAAGACGAGCGCCTGCACATCATCCGCGCCTTGTTGTTGCACGACGACCTCCCCGCCGTCCACCGCATCGCAGGATGCCTACTTACCCTCTACGGCCAATCGATCGCACGCATCGTGGCCCTGACCATGGACGACGTCCGAGCCACAATCAGTGCTGTCAGCGTCAAGCTGGCCGATACCTGGGTCGACCTACCGGAACCCATCTCGCACCTCCTACGCGATCATCTGACGAACAGACCCAACACCAGTACCGCCAGCAACGCGGCCTCGAGGTGGTTGTTCCCCGGCGCGATGCCCGGCGAGCATCTCAACAGGCAGACCGTCATCGAAGCACTCCGCCACGCCGGCATCCCCACCCGCGCCGTTCGCAACAGCACTTGGCAGCAACTCGTCCGCCAAGCACCACCACGAGTGCTCGCCGATGCACTCGGAATCAGCGCCATAACCGCGATGCAGCACGCAGAGCGCTCCGGTGCCGACTGGACCCGGTACGCGCCGGTCAGACAAAGCTCTTGTCGAGGTCAGACGGCGTCTCGCCACTGAGGCCTGCTGGTGGTGGCCTTTCTCGAACTCGTACAGAGTGTCCTGGCGTGCTGCTCAGTCGAGTGGGGAAACTCAGACGAGGTTGCCTTCGGGGTCCGCCACCACGACTTGCAGCCGCACACAGCGTCGTGCGGCTCCTGCACGACGGGCACTCCCTTCGAGACCCAGCTGCTGAAAATCCCGTCGATCCGCTCCGAGGGTCCGGAGACCATCAGTCCGACCTCGCTCGTGCGAGGGGTACTCGGAACTGCATGCTCCCCATAACCCGTCCACAACGCGAACAGATCGCCGAGGGCAACCTCGAAGGCAACGTAGCGGCGGCTGGTGCGACACCTACCAATGCTCGTGCCAACGAGCCCGATACGCACGGCTCTACCGTGCATAAGCATTGGTCACAGCCGTCATAACGTGAGGAAACCGGGAGTCGAGGTCAGCGAGTCGCAGGGTGGTCCATTTCCTGCGACCCTCTTCGCGCTGATGAATGACACCAGACTCCCGCAAAACCCGGAAATGGTGAGTCAGTGTCGAGGGCGCGACATCGACATCGAATGTCCCACACGGCCTCTCCACATCGGCGAGCAAAGTCAACACGATCTCCATCCGCGTGGGATCAGCCAACGCGTGCAGCACCTCGAGCAGGTCGAGCTCGTCGACCGCAGGGTGATGCAGGGGTGCCCGTTGACTACTTCGCACCATGAAACCCCTTTCCAGAATCCCCGACCGTTCGACATTCATCGTACGTCGTTGTACCGTCTTCGATAGTTCGATATACGACGAACATAGGAGTGTTCATGGCTACGCCCACCCCCCGTGCATTCGACTCCCGCGTCACCGCGCCACGTTCAAACGAACAAATGCTGCGGTGGTCCATGCTGCCCGTCGTCCTGGTCGCGATGTTCATGGCGCAGTTCGACCTGTATGTCGTCAATGTTGCACTGCCAGTGCTGCAACGAGACCTCGACGCCTCCGAAGCGGCCCTGGAATTGTTCGTCGGCGGATACGCCTTCACCTACGCCGCCGGGTTGATCACCGGCGGCCGCCTCGGCGACCACTTCGGGCACCGCCGGGTCTTCCTCACCGGAATGGTGCTGTTCGGCCTCGCCTCTCTGTTGTGCGGTATCGCGCAAACATCGACCCAACTCGTCGCATACCGCCTGATCCAGGGTGCCACCGCAGCGGTCCTCGTGCCGCAGGTCCTTGCCCTGATCACCCGCAGCTTTCCACCGGCGCAACGACCGAAGGCATTGTCCTGGTTCGGGGTCACCATGGGCGTCGGCGCTGTGGCCGGCCAGGTACTAGGCGGTGTGCTGTTGAACTCCGACGTCCTGGGACTGGGGTGGCGGGTCATCTTCCTGATCAACGTCCCCATCGCACTGGTCACCGTCGCCGTCGGGCTGCGCACCCTGCCCCGGCACGAACGCACCGCCCCAGCATCATTCGACCTCCCCGGCGCCCTCGGCATCACCACAGCCCTCGCACTGATCCTCATCCCGCTTGTCCTAGGCCGCAGCCAACACTGGGTGCCATGGATCTGGGTGTGCATCGCGCTATCCGTACCGGCTCTCGTCACCACCCTGATGCGGGAACGCCGCCTCGAGCAGCGCGACGGACGCCCCATCATTCCCCTCGAGCTGTTCACCGAGAAAGCGTTCAACGTCGGCCTCGGTGCATCCATTGCACTGTTCGCCGCGTTCTTCAGTGTGGTCTTCACCCTCACCCTGGTGCTGCAGAACGGGCTGGGACTCACGCCATTGCTCGCCGGGTTGACCTTTGCCCCACTCGGTGTCACATTCGCAGCCGCCTCCATCCTGGCCCGAAAATCGATCACTACATACGGGCCCATCGTGATCTGTGTTGGCGCAGGAGTCGTCGTCGCCGGACTCCTCGCCCTCATCGCCGTCCTCTACGGAGCCGGCAGCGACCTGTCCGCGCCGATGTTGATCGGCCCCATGATCCTGATCGGTCTCGGCAACGGCATCTCCGTACCCGCACTCATCGGCACCGTGCTCGCCAAAATCACCCCACAACACGCCGGTGCCGCCGCCGGAGTGCTCACCACCGCACAACAGTTCTCCAGCGCTATCGGCATAGCCGGCATCGGTACCGTGTTCTTCTCCGTCCTTGGCAAGAGCGCCGACATCGACCACTACGCCGCTGCCCTCGCCGCCGCCGCGATCTGCAGCACCACACTCGCCGCGCTCGCCGCGCTACTGACTGCCGAGCTGGTCCGAATCCACCGCAACCCCGCACCCTGACCGTTAGGCCCGTCGAACCGCTCGCCTACCGAACACCACAACGACAGGAGATGACGCGGACACCTCCGACGTCAGGGGCGGCGATACAGTCGCACGTGCCCCCACCCTCTAATTAATCCGCAACGCCACAACCTGTAGCACTTACCGGGAACGACTATTCGGACGCACTCTGAAACGGGGGACAGATCGTTGATCACACTGGCTGCCGCCACCGGCATCGCCCTGGTCGAGCTGGGATTGGCACTCACGCCCGGGCCCAACATGTTCTATCTCGTCTCCCGCAGCATCAGCCAAGGATGGCGCGCCGGGATGATGTCCCTGGCCGGCACCGCAGCCGGCTTCGTCGTGTACCTCGTGATGGCAAACGTGGGCCTGGCTGCAGTCTTCTTCGTGGTCCCGTGGCTGTTCATCGCCCTCAAGGTCGTCGGTGCCGCCTACCTGCTGTGGCTCGCCTACACGACGCTGCGCCCAGGGGGCAGGTCACTCTTCGAGACAACCACGTTGCCTCGCGACTCCTTCGGTAAACTCTTCCGGATGGGGCTCGTCACCAACCTCCTCAACCCGAAGGTCGCGATCCTCTATCTCGCACTCATCCCCCAGTTCATCAACCCTGGAGCCGGTCACGTTGTGTCCCAAGGATTTCAACTCGGCGCAATCCAGATCGCAGTGGGCGTGACCGTCAACGGTGCGATCATCCTCGCCGCAGGCTCAGTCGCAGCGTTCCTGAGCCGCAAGCCGACATGGATACGCTGGCAGAAATGGATCACCGGCACCGCACTGGGTGCGATCGGCGTGAAACTCGCCTTTGACGCCCCAGCTCCCGCCATTACGAATTAGGCCGGACGGCACCGCCAACATGACGCAACGTTTCCGCGGTGGTGCGGTCGTCGTCCGGCTCGTTTTCGGCAATGACGCATGTTCACGTTCACGCCGTATCCCATGTTGGGTCGGCTCTCCTCGACGTCATCGACAAGTGCGCCTCGGAGGAGATTGACGCCAATCGGTCACCGTCAGATACGTCGCACTATCAGTAACAGTGACGAGTAAATCTGTTGCATCACGGCGGTTTACGTACATATGGACGCGACCTCTCAATGACCTGTGCGCCCGTAGGCGGTCAGCGAGGCGCGATTAGGTGGCCGTCATTCAGTCTATGCAAGGATTAGTTTGCATCCGATTTCGGAGCCTCCGAGGCTGACGCTCGAAGGCGAAATCGTCGGGCTACGAGAGTTTCCGCGTCTGTGAGGTCAGTTCTCCCCCCGCGTCGCCGGTGTTGAGAGTTCCCTGCCGCTCGAACAGAATTGCGTGCACTTCACCGTCTGCCTTCGGGCAATGTTCAACACCTTTCGGGACTACGAACACGTCGTTGGGTGCGAGGAGCACGTCACGGTCGCGGAGTTGGATCGTTAGATCCCCCTGAACCACGAAGAAGAGCTCGTCCGTGTCGGGGTGTGTATGCCAGACGAATTCGCCCTGCAGTTTGACCACCTTGACGTCGTAATCGTTGAGGGTGGTCAGTAGGTGCGGCTGCCAGTGTCCGGAGATCGTGGACAGCGCCCTCTCCACATTGCGGACGCCAGCGTCCGCGGTCTTCGGATGGGGTTTGTGGTCGTTCATCGCGTTCTCCCTCTCGGCCGTGTGGTTGCTCGGGGTGGTGTCGGTGCGGTAGTCGACGGCGAAATTTGTCGGCTGGTTTGCAGGCACCGGTTGCCTGTGCGGTGCCGTCTCGGTGCGTCAGTCGGCCGCCACGACGACGCGCGTGCCGTTCGTCAGTGTGATCAGGTCGGTCAAGCTGAGTGGCATGACGGTGTGCGGGGTACCTGCCGCGGCCCAGATTGTCGAGTGTTGTTGCAATGCTTCGTCGATGACGGTTCTGATCGGTTCGGGGTGGCCTGTCGGCGCGACACCTCCGATCGCCTGACCGGTCACCGAGCGAACGTCCTGCGCCGACGCGAGTCGCACGTCGTCGACACCGAGCGCCGCGCCGAGTAGCACCGGATCGACGCGGTGTCGGCCGCTGGTCATCACCAGGACAGGTTCGTCATCGGCGAAGAACAAGAGACTGCTCGCGATGGCTCCTACCTCGCAGCCCAGCGCTTCGGCGGCTTCGGCGGCCGTCCTCGTCGACGCCGGCAATTCGCTGATCGGTGCTGCGATTCCGGCTGTCGCCAGGTGCTGTTGGACTATTCGACTGCGCTCGGGCAGCACACTGTCGGTCATGGGTTCGTTCCTTTCACTCGGTCTGCCGTGGAAGCGGGTAGTGCATCAGGATCAGGACAGTGGCGACCCCGCCCGCGGACCGGAAGAGGTGGGGTTCATCGCCTCGATAGCGGTGACTTTCACCCGCCCTGATCTCCTTCTGCTTGCTACCGACCACTACCCGCCCATCGATGACGGTGACTGTCTCCTCGACGCCGCTGGCATGGGGGTTCGAGTGCTGGACGGTTTCGCTGATCGATGCCCGATAGACCTCGACCATGTGCGTGGCGGCCTCGAAGCGGTCTATCAAGACGGCGTCGACCGAATCGCCGTGAACACTGGAATCACCGTCGGCACGGTCGGGCAGAACTGCGCCCAGTGGTGCGTCCAGTGCACGGGTGAGTGCGAAAAGGGTGTCCAGCCGTGCCCCGCGGCGGTTGTTCTCGAGCTCGGAGATCGTGCCCTTGCCGATTCCGCTCCGGCGAGCCAATTCCGACAGCGAGCAGCCTCGGTCGACTCGCAAGGCGCGTAGGCGTTCTCCAACGTCGTCGTCCATGGTGTCCTATCGTTCTGTTTACAGAACGAATCTAACGTGATTTCATGGCGTGTCAAGAGGAAGTCTCCTCGCCACCCGCTGGCCCACCCGTTTGAGATGTTCAAAAATACTGCGTACGAACAGTTCTGGTGGAAGGAGCTCGGTTCGACTGGGCTGTTGACGCGGCGTACCGACTTCGCCAGCAGGACATGCCTTCACCATGTGGTGGCATGAGGTAGCCGCCCGGTTCGGGAGTTTCCCGGGGCACACAACAGGGAGGGACGGCCTGTCAAATGAGTATCAAGACGTCTTTGCGCGACCGCCCCCTCGTACTGATCCTGGCGGCTGTGGTCATGCAGGCCATCGTGCAGGGCTTCATGACCGAGGACATCAGTCCTGCTGGCAGCTTGGCCTTTTCCGCTATGGCGTTCGCCACCGCTGCGGCAGTGTTCGGCTGCATCGGCACAATGCGTCGAAGCGACGCCGCTCCGGCGACGCGGGCGACGCGAGTTTCGATGATCTGGATGAACATTGCCACCGCGGCTACGTTTCTCAGCTTCTACGTGTCGATCAGTCTCATTCCCGCGTCGACGACGAGCTCGATCGAATCGGCCTTGGGACCGGTGGCACTGATGGTGATTGCATGGGTTGTGTCACGACGTCGCGAATGGCGCGGGACGACAGAATTGCTTCTGATTGCGGTGATGATGGGCCTCGGTCTACTTCTTGCCTTCCGGACCTGGCAGGATTCGGGCCCGAATGCTGGTTCCGCTCAGACGGTAGCGGGACTGCTCCTGGCCATTGTGGCCGCTATCGGCATGGCGGCGGTCGTCTTATTGTCGAAGACAATGGGGAACCGCGGAATCGGTGCGACCTGGGTGACCGCCAACCGATTCCATCTTACCTACGTTCTCGCGGCCTTGGTCTGGATGGTCAGCGGCGCGCACCCCCCTGATGCAGGGGAGCTGACCCGACTGTTCTTGTTCGGCATTGTCGCCGTAGTCATCCCGCTGTTCCTGCTGCAGGTCGGAATTCAACGCGCGGCGCCGTTGCCGGCGATCGCCATCATCGCACTGCTGCCAGGTGTGACGTGGCTGGCTCAGCTGGCAGCGGGTCATCCGATAGACATGGTGTCGTTGGCATTGATCCTTGGCGTGGTCCTCGTCTCCGTCACGTTCACCTTGCGAACGGCACCGACTGCGACCTAGCCAAGACCGGACCTGTATGAAGATACGAATCCAAGGCTGGACGCGTCTTACCCATACTGCGTCGCACCGCACCCCGACGGATCACGCCGCGCAAGTTCTCAACACCTGGAGCGCCGGCGGCAAACTGGTACAGGCCGCCCTCATGGTCATCTGGGGAGTCCTTGCCACACTCACCAACCCGCTCACCGCGATCATTTGGTCGGGAGTGTTTCTGCTCGCCACCCCACTCCTGCTCCCCCAACGACAGCACATGCTCGACACCAAAACCACCGCGGTGCAACTTCCACAAGACGAGCGGTGAACCCCACACCTGAACTGCAGAAATATACTTCCCGATATCCGATTGTGTCACAACGGCTTTAGTTACTGATGGAAGCTCACCGCGTGCGCATCGGAACGAGATTGAGGCCAATTGGTCAACGTCAGATACGTCCCGTTACCGGTAAAGCGGAAGAGTAAATCCTTTGCCTCACAGCTATTTACGCACATATAGACACGACCCTCTATGACCTGTGCGCACGATCGAGGTCGGCAAGTGTAAGAACTGAGCGAACAAATACGCCGGCGGCGCTGCGTGAGCGGTCCGCCGAGGTAACTACGGTCGTGTGTGCGATCGACCGCAGGAGCAACGAGGGACGACGCAAAGGCGCGGTACCGCTCCACCAACGGGGGACTAACTGCCGCGATCGCCGAAGGTTCGGCCTTGCACCGCAGATGTTCGGACCACTTACCGGACAGCTGAACTCTCGTTGCCTGGGGCGGTTTGATGCTGACGCGTGTCGTATGAATCTCGGGCTAGGGCGACCTCGTCCATGTTGATGTCAGCCCATTCTTTGAGTTGCATGAAGACCCCCACCAACGAACGCCCCAGCGGGGTCAATTCGTAGTCAACCGTCAGCGGCACAGTGGGCGTGACGGTACGGGTCACCAGACCGTCGCGTTCCAGATTGCGCAACGTCTGCGTCAGCATCTTCTGACTGACCCCGGCAATGCGCCGGGCTAGGGCCGAGTGTCGCTGCGCCCCACCTGTCAGGGCGCACAACACCAGAGTCACCCATTTGTCGGCGAGCCGCGACAGCAGCTGTCGGCTGGTGCACGTAACCAGAAATGAATCGTGTTCCGCGCCTGCACGCACGCCATCAGCGTCTTTGTGTATCTGCGGTGTCGCTGTCATCGCTCTCCTCGACAGGCAAAATAGGGCACCTTAGGGTACCTACTTACGAAAAGTTCCTTTGTCGTTCAGAGTAGGCCCATGTCGACTCCTCAGCCCCGATGGCCCTGGGCCGCCGTGCTCGCACTCGCCATCAGCGTTTTCGCAGTGACCGCGACTGAGATGATGCCCATCGGCCTACTTCCCGAGATGGCCTCGGATCTACACGCTTCAGAAGCGGCGATCGGTCTGAGCGTCACAATTTACGGCGTACTGGCCGGACTGCTTGCGCCGCTTTGGATACCGCTCACGCGACGCGTTGACCGTCGGACCCTCGTCGCCGGGATCGTTGGAGTGTTTGCCCTCGGAAACTACGCAACGTCGCTGACAACTACCTATACCCAGCTCCTCCTGGTGCGTCTGACTGTTGGGGTATTCCACGGTTTGATGTGGGCGATCATCGCCGGTGTGGCAATCCGGATGGTGCCACCGGCGTCGACCGCCAGGGCTACCGCAATCACGTTTTCTGGAATTTCCCTAGCGCTAGTGCTCGGTGTACCGGTTGGCAGCTTCATCGGCGAACACCTGGGCTGGCGAGCCGCGTTCGTCATCCTCGCGGCGATCGCCGCGACGGCCGGGGTCGCGGTCCTGGTCGCTGTACCGCGTGTGCCGTCGCAAACGGAGATGCGAGCAAGAGACGTACCGGCACTCATTGCTCAAGGCGGGCTCAGGAGAATCTTGGTCGTGACAGCACTGGTTGTGGTGGCCAATTACAGCGCGTACACCTATATCTCACCGTTTCTCACCGAGACCGTCGGTGTCAACCGTAGTGATCTTGGAACATATCTATTGACCTACGGCGTTGCCGGCGTCGTCGGCAACGCCGTCGCGGGCAGTGTTCTGACTCGCGCCACTACAGCACGAAGTCGAACTCGACTTTTGCTCGTCAGTACGAGCCTCATGGCTGTTGCATTAGCAGCGACCCTGCTGCCCATCGGGCAGACACCGACGCTCGGACTCCTCGCGCTGTGGGGATTGACCTACTCGGCGCTACCTGTGGTGTTGCAGACCATCATTTTCACCGTTGCGCCGTCAGCAAAAGACGCCGCCACCTCGCTGTATGTCCTGGTCTTCAACGTCTCGATCGCGGCCGGAGCAGGGCTAGGCGCTATAGCGATTGCAACGTCCACCCCTGCGGCCCCGATCGCGTGCGCCGTCGCCCTCAGCGCCTGCGGATGCGTTGCAATCACTATTTCTCGAACCCCACGGGCAGCCTCCGAACAGATGGTGAGCCCCTGACCTGGCCGAATCAACACGTCCCACGCGACACGCTGCAGGCGTGAAGTCATGACGGTCTCAGATCAGTTCCAGCACCGGCCCTTCATGAATGGCCCGATATATAACGTTGCGTATCACGTTGGCCTCGTCCGATGTCAGTGTGCGGCCGATGGGACGCAGCACGATCCGTACCAAGAGGTTGACCTGACCTTCCTGTGTGCCGAGGCGAGCGCGCGCGGCCTCGGGCAATTCCGCATGTGTAGTGCGGCCAAGCACGTCGAGGGACTCGACCACGTCGGCACCGCTGCCGAGAGCGATCCGGATGCGGTCGCCGAGCGTCTCCTCATCTTCTTCTTCTTCTGCCAGGACCACCGAGATATCACGCCGGGAAGCGGGCAGCAACGAGACATGCTGCCACGGGTCCAGGTTCAACATTTGCCCGGCGATACGCGGGTCTCGGGCCCGCAAGTAGCGAATATCGGGGATGCCTTTGCGTAGCATCAGGGCCCGCTCCAGCCCCATGCCAAGAGCAAGACCGGACCACTGCTCCGGGTCGAGCCCCGAGCCGCGCAGCACCTCGGGATGGATCCGTCCGCACTCGGCAAGCTCGAGCCATTCGCCCTCGTGAAGGACGTCGATCTGCCGGCCACCCACCGTGTACGGGTGTGAGACATCGGTCGTTGTCCACTCGGCGCCGGGGAGGACTGCCTCGACCAAGCGGCCAATCATGGTGAGCATGTCCTCGTCACCGGTGTCCGGGGTGCTGCGGATGCGCCACAGATCGACCTGGTGCGGCTCACCCACATGGCTGCGGTCGACGGCGTCACGCCGATAGACCAGACCCGGGGCCACGATCAGCTCATCGATCTCGCTTCGCCCCGCGTAATCCTGCAGGGCAGTGGGGAGTTCGGCGCTGGTGTGGCTGCGGAGCATCACGGTGGGGCTGATGTAGCGGGTATACCGACGGGCACGGGTGACATCGCCAGGGTCGTAGCCCAGGCGGTCGTAGTTTTCTCGGACGGGCACGATCGGAGAATTCCGCACGTACCGGATGGAAGCGCTCCCATCAGGTTCCAGAGCATCCACGACGGACGTGAGGAGGGCCTGGATGGCGTGCCCGCCCTGAGCGGGATCAGTGAGGTCGCGCAGGTTCAGCGCGTCGCAGAGCTGGTCAGAAGTCAGATAATCAGCGTGTGCCATGTGGAGGTCTCCGAACGGGTTGCAGGCCAGTGAAGGAAAGAACTTCCCCCGGCGGTGCCTGCGGAGACCTACGCGCTAGCGCGCGTCGATGACCCCGCGGCCATAACCCGGCCGGGGGCTCCGAAATCGCTGCCGTCTAAGCATGGGACCAGAATAGCCGCGCAACGACTTCCTGACTACTAACGCCAAACATCCTGGCCAGCAACAACTAGCTGGTGAGACGTTCAGACAGCTCGACGAGTCTGTTGGAGAATCCCCATTCGTTGTCGTACCAGGCGAAAATCTTGACGTGGTTCCCCACCGCCTGGGTCAGCGGCGCGTCGAAAATCGCTGAATGTGAGTTGCCGACGATGTCAGCAGAGACCAGGGGCGCTTCGGAGTACGCCAGATACGGCGAGAGTTGGGGTGATTGGGCGGCGGAGCGAAACGCAGTGTTGATTTCTTCTGGGCCGGCCGGCCGGGACAAGATGGCGGAGAGATCGGTGATGGAGCCGACCGGCACTGGAACGCGCAGTGATACGGCAGTGAGCTTGCCGTCGAGTTCGGGAATGATGCGGCCGATGGTGCCGGCGGCCCCGGAGGAAGTGGGGATGGTCGACAGTGCTGCAGCGCGGGCGCGGCGCGGGTCGCTGTGCGGGGCGTCGTGCAGGCGCTGATCGCTGGTGTAGGCGTGAATAGTGGTCATCAAGCCCGATTCGACCCCGAAGGCATCGTGAAGGACCTTCACCATCGGCGCAAGGCAGTTGGTTGTGCACGAACCGTTGGAGAACACGTCGGCGGCGAGGTCGATCGAGTCGTCGTTGACACCGAGCACCACAGCTGGGACGGCGGCTCCGGCGGGTGCGGAAATGATCACTTTGCGGGCACCTGCAGCGAGGTGGTTGCGGGCACTGGCCCTGTCGGTGAACCGGCCCGTGGCCTCGATCACGACGTCGACATCTTCTTGGCCCCAGGGGATCCGGGACGGGTCACGTTCAGACGTCACGCGAATCGTGGACCCGTTCACGGCGATGCTGTTCCCGTCGACCTCGACACCGGCGAGGTGCCCGGCCACGGAGTCCCACTCGAGCAGTGTCGCGAGTGTGGCGGCGTCGGTGAGGTCGTTGATCGCGACGACCCGAACGTCTGCTCGGCTTTGCAGCGCGGCGCGTAGGTAGCTGCGGCCGATGCGGCCGAAACCGTTGATCCCGATGCGTACTGTCATGCGAACCTCCCTAGTTTCGTGTGCTGGTCGTGTTGTGGAGGCACGCTGCGTCCAGCAGCGCCGACGCGCCCCTGACGGCGGCGTCCATCGGGTCCTGTGAGCCTTGGGCACGAGCTAGGACGTAACCACCCTGGATGACCGCACAAAGGGTTCGAGCCAGCTCGGAAGCCACGATCGAGGACGGGAGCTCCCCCGCGTCGATGGCCTCGGCGACGGTCCGCTCCCAACGCTCGAGCGCGACGTCGAACGCGCCGGAGACGATGCCGATCAGTTCCGTGTCCTCGACCACCTGCGGGTCCTGCGTCATCCGCCCCACCCGGCAGCCTCGCGTCCCGGGCCGTGGCTCAGCCAAGTACCTCTTCATCCGTTCCAGAGGCGAACCGTCTCCCTCCAATAGCGAAGGGCCGCTGATCATCTGTCGAGTCACCGCCGACAATGCCTCGACCGCGAGTCCGTGCTTGCCGTCGAAGTGGTGGTACATGCTGCCCTGTCCGACACCGGCACGGGCCATCACGTCGCGAGGGCTGGTAGCGGCGTACCCCCGCTCCCATAACAGCTCGGTCATCGCATTGGTCAATTCGTCTCTGGCGCTCATCGATGTCAGTGTAACAACTAGTATGTACGTGGTGTGTAATACCGGCGAGGAGGAGAGTCTCGGTGGCCTCGGCTACTTCGACCTGTCCGTCAAGCTTCAGACCCGACAGGGTCTCTGCCGCAACGACAATTTGCAGTACATCGCACTTCAAGGACATGACCATCGAGACCAGTATGCGGACGAATTTCGTCGATCCAACGCCGTAATTATTTTCGCGAAACCGCCTTCAGGAGGTATCGGCGAGCACGCGACTACCTCAAGAGCCGACTCGAGGATGTGAACGACAACGGCACTGCGCGCGTAGCCGCCGGGACCTCAGCGGCCAACCGGAGCACCTCAACCTTGCCGCTGTCCAGCCCTGCGGGTGGGTAAGGATGAAAGCGTCGGGTGCAGTGAGAACCCCGCCGCTGCAAGCGCTCGCGTCGCCACTCCTCGCGTGATCGCGTCACGCACCATCTCGTAACGCCCGGTCAAGGGCGCTGCCGCCTCCAGCGTGGCTACCTCATCCCGGCTCACTTCGACGTCATATCCACAGGTGCTCATTAGACGGAGATTCCGCCAATTGGTCACAGTCAGATACGTCGCGTTACCGGTAAATGTCGTTACCAATCAAAGGCTCATGTAGGTCAGCGGTTTAGCGAGCGCGCCTGACTATCCGAGAAGAACCGGAAGCGACTGGAGACCGCGGAAAACGATGCTTTCACGCCAGCCAGCTGTGTCGTCTGCGTTCTGCAGTCGGATCGAGGGGTATGCCTCGAGCAGCTTCTTGAGGGCGATGTGGGCTTCGAGGCGGGCCAGTGGTGCACCGATGCAGTGGTGGATCCCATGGCCGAAAGCGAGACTGCCGCGAACAGCGCGACTTGGGTCGAAGGTGTCGGGGGAGGCGAACTTGGCGGGGTCACGGTTGGCAGCGGCGAGGCTGATCATGATGATGTCGCCGGCGTGAATAACGGTGCCCTCGATGTCGATATCGATACTTGCTTGACGGAGAGTCGTTGTCGGCAGCGGAGGTTCGATACGCAGAGATTCCTCGATGACGTCTCGGAGTTGGCTTTGTC
This sequence comes from Rhodococcoides fascians A25f, assembly GCF_000760935.2. Taxonomy (NCBI): domain Bacteria; kingdom Bacillati; phylum Actinomycetota; class Actinomycetes; order Mycobacteriales; family Nocardiaceae; genus Rhodococcoides; species Rhodococcoides fascians. The sequence goes on from NZ_CP049745.1 coordinate 124,718, forward strand.
CGGCCTGAAGGTGCGTCAGGGCTTCGCGGTTGTGCAGAAGGAGGTGTGTGGTGTTCGCGATCAAGTTGACGGTAGTCTCGTGGCCCGCGATCAGCAGTAGTGCCACCGTGGACATTGCCTCGCGCATTGAGAGCTGTTTGGAGCGGTTCGCCGTCATCAGGAGGGATAACACATCATCTGTTGGGTTCCGCCGACGTTTGCGCATCAACGGATAGATGATTTTGGCGAGTGTAAGTGCCGCGCGTCGAAGGTCATCAGGGTCGGCGACGATTACGTCGGACAGAACGCGTGAGGCCTCTCCGATGTCATGCATGTGCCGGTCGGGTACTCCGAGGATGTGGCAGATGACCTGCACGGGCAATGGAAAAGCATAGGCGCTCACGAGATCAACTGGGCCCGTCCGTACTTCGGTATCCAGGTTCCGAATTAGCTCGTCTGCATAGTGCTCGATCGTGGGCTTGAGTACCCTCAACGCTGCAGGGGAGAACGCACTCTGCACGACGCCACGCAACCTGGTGTGCTCCGGCGGTTCCGCGGCGAGCATATGACTGACCATCCACGGTGACGTACGTTCCCGCAGCCACGAGCGCAGCCGAGCCGACAGCTCACGCGGCTGCGCGTTCGGATCTGCGCCGGCCATAGTGTCCTGGGTCTTCACGACAGACCGGTCATTGAGTAGGCGGCGCGCAACGTCGTAGTCGGTGATCATCCATCCGCTGACTCCCGAGGGAGATGTAAACCTGTGCAGGGGACCGTCATTGCGCAGTTCCCGATAGAGATGCTGCGGTTCTTGAAAAAATGCGTTGTCGAAAGTGACGTGCTGCGGCATCGGCGTGGTCGTCCGTTCTGGTCGGGCTGCCTTGCGAGTCATCGGACTGAGGTGACCCATGGCACAGGGTGAGATACTGCTGGCTTCATGCTGTTGTGTGGGTGACCGTCGGGGTCCCAACGGGAGGTTAGATCGTGACAAACAACCAGGCAAACGGTCCGAAATGGCTACTGATCGAAGCGTTCGACGAGACCGCAGATCCGACGATCGTGTCCGAGGGCACTAACCCCAAGCCCTTTATGAAGCTTGGCGGCATGTTCAAGACACCGGAACGCCGCAAAGAAATCCGCAGTGTGATCGACGGTCTTCGTAGGACGAAGGAGCCCCTCGATGTTGTGCTTGGCGACCGACGAATTATCGCCCATCCACTTCTTCTCGAAGGCCGCCTGCACGCAGCATGGCTGCTGGCCGGGCCGTCGACCATGGAGGTCCCACCTCACAACGACGCTGGAGCCTGGATCATCGACCTGACGACCTATACCGCGCTGGGCAGCCAGGAGTGGGCCGAGATGGCTGACCTACCACCCGAACACCGCGGACAGGAACGCAACATCGGAGCAATGTTCGACCAAGTCGTGATGAAGGACGGTGGCGAATCGCGCGCCCTGAGCCTGATCGAGACGAAAACAGTTGGAGCCGGTTACCAAGGCGACTGGATCGTCGAACGTCGCGACGGTTCGCAGTGGCGTGCACATTTCTCGTTGCGGATTCTCGACGTCAAACGGCATGGAGAGGTCCACCGGTGCTCTGTTGGAGTCAGCCAGAACCTCGGTAATGTCGTACAGGACGGGCCCCAGTCGTTGATGCTTCTCGAAGGCCACTACCTGCGCATGGCCCGCGCTGAAGGCGAGCACGCAGCCATTGTCAGCTCACGGACCCTGAACTTCATTCGTTGGGTCACAGCCGCTTCGGATCGCCTCGCATGGAAGGGCGTAGACGATGAGCCAACTCCCGGCATTCACCCGGACGATCTAAGCGAAGCGATACTGCTGATGCGACGGGCGGAGAGTCTGGGCCGCAGCGAAGGCCAGATTCGCATGATGGGTGTCGACGGCGCCTATCTACCGTGTGAATTGGTCATCGAACCTGTGGCCCTGGACGGCGAGGTTCGCGCGGCCTTCGTACTGCTGCGCCATCAGGTGTAGACAGCTACCTGACCGGGCGGTAACATCTCACGACGCGCCCCCACCAGGGGATCTCCCCGCTCCCGCTTGTCGGGACGGCTGCACATGCGCAAAGGCCTATTTTTTGCTGTGCAGATTCGGGGAATCGATGGTTGGTCGGGTTTTAGGGCGCAACGCCAGGCGGTCGCCGGCGCGTTCTCGCGTATGCCGCATTCACTTCGTCGACCGTGCATCCGAGTGCTTCAGCCAGCCTTTGCGCCGTGTCTGGCTTCAACCGTGCCTCCGCTCGTTCGAGCGCGCCCAGCGCGGTAGTCGACATCCCCACCTTCTGGGCGAGCCGAGGCTGCGTCATCCCAGCCAGCACCCGAAGGTCGCCCAGATAGCGGTCATCCTCGTCCAGCACGACGAACTCACGAATCGAAATAGACAGCGCCTCAGCAACTTTGAGCAACGTATCCACCTGCGGAGTAGCGCTGCCGGTTTCCCATGCGTACACCGCTCCAACACTGATGTCCGCCAGACGCGCGAGGTCGGCGCGGCTGTAGCCCGCGTCTTCCCTGTGCTGTACCAAAGCGCTCCGCGAAAAGCCGCGCAAGATGCGTCGGCTCACTCGCACGCCTCCTCGTTCCTCATGACGCATAACTGTGCCCGACTCCGATCCATGAAGTCCCCGCGTGGGGTTTTACATTGACGTGTTAAAAATAGGGTATAGATTGAACTCGAAAGGAGGGGGCATGGTGGTACCTAAGAAGTTGGGACATGCCTCGATTTCGACTGACCTCAGCTTGGCCGGGCTGTCGGTTCGATCTCGAGCCTTCAGTCATGCCGTAATGCTGCTGCCGGGCGGGATGGCAGCAGCGGCGCGGCGGCGAGGTTTCGGTTGTGCGGAACCGAAACTTCGCCGCCGCGAACCATTTTCGCTGTCTCACGCGCGCTCACGATGGCGAGCAGAACAAAAGTTTTAGGAACCCTCAGCGTCATCGTTGATTGGACGTCGCTGGCGACGCCGAGGGCCCTTTCTCCATCGAACTCCACAACCAACCACCGGTCTCGGTCAAGTACGGGCTGCAACCCGCACTGAACCATTGGCGACCTTTAGTCGATTCGAAGGACGACTATGACATCTTCGCACTTTGGCCTTCCGTTACGCCTCGGCCTCGAACGTACGTGCCCGGCGATCAACGTGCATGTGTTCGGGTTTGCCGAATGCTCACTTGGATCGGTGCCTCACCGCACTCATCGCCTGCTGTGTGAAGCCACTGGCGAGGTGCTCGGGGAATGGACCGACGACGATCCCGTATTCCGCGATCCGTGCAGGAAACCGCAGCCCCGTATGACCGAAACAGGCAGTGCTGCCTAGCAACCCAGACCCGGTTAGTCGCCTGTGACGTCTAACCGCGAGCCACAGGAGCCCCCGACGCCCTGTAGCTCGATCGGTGGACCGGCGCGAGGGCCGCGCAGTAAGCGCATTTCATCATGTTCGGTGCTGCGCGGCCCCGCCGGGACATCACCTCTGTTCCTCACACCTGTTCTCACAGAAAGGATTCAGAAAACCGATTTGGATTTTCCAGCAGCCTTGGTTCTGGCAAGTGGTCTTCGGCGGGCCGTGACGCCCCAGCACGTGGAGTAAGACCGCCGGACCGCGAGGGGCGGTATCGGAAGTCTCATACCTTCCGATCCCGCGCCCGTCCTGCCCCGGAATCCACTGCGCAGTAGCTCGATTCGCCTTTTCTCCTCCGACTACACATCGAATTGTCCGCACAGTAAGCCCATCTAGCTCTTCAGCTGTCCATCGAAAGGAAGAATGTTGAAAGACAACAACTCTCAGGGGAGTCACCGCCGAGTCGCGGCAGCTTCTCGCACTGCGTTGGTGGCCACTGCCACCATGGCAGTGGCTGCGGCGTTCGCGGGTCCCGCGTTCGCAGACAACGTCCAGCCTGGTTTGTCGACGACGAGTCCGAGTCAACCCGGGCTGGCCACGACCGCTCCGGCACCGGCTCCGACTCAGGAACGGGAGTTCTTCATCCCACCGTCTCAGCGGGTGCAGGAAACCCAGTGGCGCAGCTACGACGACTATCGGTCGGGCAATCAGCAGTCCTCGTACCAGAACACCTACTACGAGCCGGCCCCCGCGCCGCAGGCAGCACCGACCCAGGCCCCGCCCGCATTGCAGGCAGCTCCCCCGCCCCCGCCGCCGGTCCCCACACTGCAGCGCAAGGTCATCGCCCCGATCGACGCACCCGAGGGCTACGTCCTCGTCGGCGGAGAGCTGGTGCCGTACGACCCGAACCTGGTCGACCGCAACCAGGTGAAGAAGTTCAACAACACCGTGGCAGCACTACAGGCCGACGGCGGAAACTGGCTCGTGGACAACGGTTTCGCCGATGCACCACGGGCCGATCGCATCGCGGCCGGTACCGCAACGGGTGTCATCACCGGTGGTGCTGTCGGTCTGGCCGCATCCGTGGCCCCAGCCGCAGTGATCACCGGCACCGCCGCTGCCATCGGCGGCGGCCTCGGTGTCGCAGCCACCACAGGCACCGGCGCGGTTGTCTGGGGCGGCCCTGTCGGCTGGGTCTTCATCCCCGGAGCCGCAGCACTCGCCGGAGCTGGCGTTGGCGCAGCGCTGTCGGCACCGATCGTGTTGGGCCTGACCGGCACCGGCGCTGTCATCGGCGGCATCCTCGGTGCCACCGTTCTCGGCGGCGAGCAGCAGATCATCGAAGAGCCGGCCCCCGCCCCGGCGGTGGTTCCCCCGGCAGCCGACAGCGTCCCGGTGATCCCGTTGGCCGCGACAGTCGATCTCCCTGGAGCCGTCGGACAAGTTCGCGACACCCTCGCTGCCGACCCGAACGGCCGCCAGGTGCTCGCGGCCGCCGACACTGCGGTTCAGAACGCGGCACCGATCGTCGAGAAGACGGTCACCGACGCGTCGGTGTGGACCGCACCTGCCGTCGAAGCTGCACAGGGCTTCACCTCGAAGGCCCTCGAACAGCCCGCCGTGGCACAGACCGTCGCGGCAGCGCAGTCCGCAGCAGCTCCCGTTCTCGACCAGGCGAACAAGGTCGTGAGCGACGCGTTCGCTGCATTCGCACCCACCCCGGCCTGACCGATCGGGCACGACCGGCCACCACCGGTCGTGCCCGGCACCCGGCCACCGCCACCACACACAGACCTTTTCGAGAAAGGAGGACACCGCAGATGGCTGTCTCGAATCCCGACGACGACCAGTGGTTCGCGCCGCTGCCCGCCGAGTCGAGCCCTCCGACATCGCAGCGGCCCGACGCCTCCGAACCGTCGACGCTCCATACAGCCCCGCCGCAGGCGTACTCCGATCTCGACCAGCCCGCCGATCTCGGCGGGCGCGTTCTCACCCTCCCGGCGTCGACGGCGGCCGTACCGCCGTGGCAGGCCGTGCTCGACGCCGCCGCGCGCACCACCGTGCAGAGCGCACCCGGCGACGCCTCGACCCTCGACACCCGCCCGTCGACGCCGCCGCGGGAGAGCTGGCTGCGACGCAATCGCGCCGCTCTCGCGGTGGCCGGATCACTCGCAGCGATCGCAGCGCTGGCCACAACAGGGTTACTCGTGGCCACCGGCACCGACGAGACACCCGCTCCCGTCGCCGCAGCGCAGAGCCACGAGCAGGCCCAGAGCGCCGCACCCACGACCACCACCGCACTGGCGACGACCACCCCGAAGGTGCTCACCGCGGCCGAATGGTGCGCACAGCAGACCGGTGGCCAGCACGCCTCCGCTGATTCCCCGGACCCGGAGCTGGCCGTCATCGGCCGCATCGAAGACGCCTACTACCTCTCCCGCGACATGGCCGCCGTCAACGCCCAACTCGCACCAGGAGTGACAGTCAAACCCGACGAATTCGCCGCCGCGATCGCCGCGATTCCGGCCGGCACCGACCACTGCGTCCTGACCACTCCACTCGGCCCCTCCCAGTACCGCGTGACCCTGATCGAACGCCGCCCCGGCGGCGAGCAGAAGCGGTTCGCCTCCGCCATGACCACCCAACGCACCCCCGACGGCACCAGCGCCGTCATCACCGCGATCGGTAGGGCCCCCGAATGACCGAATCCACCACCGACACCGGATATCTGGCGTGGCTTACCCCCACCCCAACGTCCGGCGAGACCGACGAGAACCCAGCACCCGAGCCTGCTGCTCCCACCTCGCCCCGTCCCGGCACCGGCGCCGCCGACGACCCGGTGGTGGTCGTGGTCGCCGGCGCCCACGGCGGATCCGGTGCCACCGTCGCCACGGTGCTGCTGGCACTGATCGCTGCCTCGGAAAGCACATCACCGGTGATCGCCCTCGACGGAACACCCGTCGGCGGCGACCTCGCCACCCGCACCCCCGCAGGACAGAGGTACCCCACCTACTGGCAGGACTGGTTCGTCGGTGACAGAAGCGAACCGGCCGCCCTACCCGAAACCGGCTGGTGCGCCATCGTCCGCGATCGGACACTGCCAGAACAACACTCACCGCTTGCAGATGCGGTAGCGGCGCTGCGGGCAATGGGTCGCTCGGTGATCGTCGATGCCGGCGCATCGGTGGGCTCACCCTGGTTCGAGGCCGTAGCGGATCTCGCCGACCACATCGTGGTCACCATCGACGACCGCGCCGGAGCGGCAAACGCCGCCCGCCCGGTCCTATCGATGCTGCGTCAACGCCTCGGAGCCTCGCAGATGGGGCACGCCGTCCAGCTTCTGGTCACCTCGCAGCGCCCCGGAATCGACCACGTCACCGGCCCGCTGGCAGACGCACTCGCCGGCCGCGTCGCGGGCGTGCACCACCTGCCCTACGACCCCGAGATCGCAGCAGGAATCGAGATCGACCCCGCTCTGCTGTCGAGCTCGTCGTTCGATGCCGCCCACACCGTGCACACCCGCACACACCCGAAGGCCGAGCAGCGATGACCGACCCCAGCTACCGAGCCACGTACCGCAGCAGCCCCACCGGCTATCGCACCGGCCCAGCTCGGCCGACGCCCCGTCCGTGACCGGCCGCGCTCCCACGCACCGCTGCCGCGGTGCCCAGTGAAACCGAACGCATCCATCGCCTCCTGTTCAGCGACTACCGAACTGCCGATCGCACACCAGATTTCACGCTCAACGACGGACGGAGAACACGATGACCACCACCCCACCCCGCAGACCGGTACACACCCGGTTCGCGATCGTCGCCGTGACCACGGGGGCGATGATGCTCGCCGCCACCGGCGTCTCCTACGCCGAACCCGCACGCACACAGACCGATTCCGGCTCCTGCGATGTGCTGCACGTCTTCGGCTGGCAGGGCACCGGTGAATCCGGTGATGCCGCTGAGACCGACCTCGATACCGGATTCCTCGGCACAGCGATCACCATTCCGCTGCGACTGGCCGCCGATCAGGTCGGCCGCACGCTGATCCCGTACGCCGCGAGCTTCGGCGGCAAGCCCGGTGACAGCACCGATCTTCCCTACGCACAGTCCATTTCCGATGGCCTCGAGTCGGGGTCGAAGTTCCTCTCCGACTACGCCGCCCGCTGCCCCGGATCACCGGTCGCTCTCACCGGCTACTCCCAAGGTGCGCAGGTCGCCTCCGAGATCGCCCGCCTCATCGGCGCGGGCAAAGGCCCGATCCCCGCCAAGGACGTCGCCGCAGTCGCCCTGTTCTCCGACCCGACCCGCCCCGCCTCGTCCCCGGTCTTCCCCGGCTCGAAGACCCCCGACCAGCCGACCCCGCCGCCCGGTGTTCCCGCAGGTGACCTCGACGGACTCGCAGTCACCGCCCCGGCCGCGGACGGCGGCGGCATCGCCCCCACCATCGACGCACCCTCGGCCACCGCCTCGCAGACCGGATCACCGAGCAGCACCGCTTCGTTCGGGCAGCTCTCGGGCCGAGTCGCACAGTTCTGCACCGCCGGCGACCTCGCCTGCTCGATGCCCGCCAAATCGACCATCGCATCGACGGTCACCAACATCGCCGGACAACTGCACCTCGAGCAGCAGGACCCCCAGCAGACCCTCATCGACCTCGCCGGTGCGGTCGGCGGAGCCTCACTGCGTACCGCCGCCGATGTGGTCACCAACGACGTCGACTTCAAGAACGGAAAATTCACCGTCGCCAGCGGCGGCAAGACCGTCCTGGGCCGGTTGGCCGAGAACTCCGCTCCCGCCTCGGACACCCCCGAAGCCGACGCGAAGATCATTCGCGCCGTCGTCAAAGCCGGAGTCATGGGCCTGGGCGCAGCGGTCACGGTCGCCAAGAAGGTCCTCACCCCCGCCACGATCACCGAACTAGCCACCGTCGGCCTGTCCAACCCTCCGGTCGCGCTCGCCTCGCTCGGAGCCAAGGTCGGAGCCGCGGTCGTCTCGCTGTTCCCGCCGGCCACCATCTCCTCGGTGCAGCGCAAGATCTACCACGAGATCAGCCAAGGGATCGAAGAGAACCAAGGCCTACTCACCCTGGCCACCGATGTCCGCTACTGGGACACCGTCCGCCTGCACGGCACCTACGACCAGGTTCCGGTCACCGACGACGGCCAGACACCGGCCAAGTTCACCGTCGAATGGTTCACCCGCCTCGCCTCCGCCCTCGCATCCGGAGACAGTGCGCCCGCCTCGTCGACGCCGCGCAGCTCGACCTCGGCGTCCACCACACCGACGAGCTCGACAATGCCGACCACGGCGACTCCGCGTACCTCCCCGACTCTGCCGCAGGCCTCGGGCAGCTCCACCTCCCGCACTCTTCCGACCTTGGCTCCGATGACCACCGACTCCGGCAGCGAGCAGTGATCGCCACCTCGCCGCTGATGTACACCCCGCGCTGACACCGACCCGCACAGTTCTCCGTCCGACCGGCCACACCACCACCGAGTAAGGAAACGACCTCCATGTCCAGTAGCAGCACTGGCTCCGACGCCGCGACGAAGATCGTCGCCGGCGTCGCCGCGGTGCTCGTCGCTGTCGTGATCTCGGTGGTGGTGCTGTTCGTGTCCTCCGGCTCGGACTGCGCGGTCCCCGGCAGTAGGGAAGCGTCCGGTCAGGTCGGAGCCGCCGACGGCAGCGGCACAGCCGGTCTGAACGAGAAACAGCTCGCGATCGCCAAACAGACCGTCGCCATCGGTGAGGCGATGGGCATTCCGGAGCAGGGCATCATCATCGCCCTCGCGACCGAGTCCCAGGAGTCGACGTTCCGGATGCTCGCCAACTCCAACGTCCCGGATTCGCTGAACTACCCCCACGACGCTGTCGGATCGGATCACCTGTCGGTCAACCCGTTCCAGCAGCAGGTCACCATCTGGGGCGATACCGCGACCCTGATGAACCCGGTGACCGCGAACCGCCTGTTCTATCAGCACCTGCTCGCGGTACCGGGATGGGAGACGATGCCGGTCACCGTCGCCGCGCAGACCGTCCAGGGCTCGGCCTACCCCGACGCCTACGCCGATGACGAAACCCTCGCCCGCTCGCTCTACGGCGAATTGAAAGGCGCAGGCAAAGAGCTCTCGGCCGCCGACAAGGCGATCCTTGCCGACGCCGGCGCCTCCGCAGCATCGACCGCCGTCCCGGTCGCAGACGGCGGATCCGGAGCCGGATGCGCAGCGTCGGTGTCGAACCCGAACGGCCCGACCTTCACACCCGGCGGACCGTTCGGGCAGAACGTCATCGCCGCGGCGATGCGCTGGCTCGGCACGCCCTATGCGTGGGGCGGCGGCAACACCGACGGCCCCACCAATGGCATCAGCGACGGCGGCGGCGCGGCAGATGCGAACGGCGACACCGGAAAAGTCGGCTTCGACTGCTCCGGCCTGACCCTGTATGCGGTGTTCCAGGCATCGGGCGGTGCAATCAGCCTGCCGCACTACACCGGCGACACCTCCAACCCCGGCCAGCTGTACGACCCACGCGGACAGGACATTCCGCTCGACCAGAAGCAGCCCGGCGATCTGATCTATTTCGGATCCGGCGGCAACACCCACCACGTCGGGATCTTCTACGGCGTCGACAACGGCACCGAGATGCTCCTGAACGCACCGCAATCCGGAGACGTCGTCAAAGTCCAACCACTGTCCGACTTTTCAGGAGAAACGATGTACGTCAGGAGATTCGGATGACACCCACACCCACCACCCACCGCCGCACAGGGGCAGCGGTCCTCATGGTCGCCGCCGGTCTTGCTGTGCTGACCGGTTGTGGAACTTCCACAACCGACACCCCACCGGCCCCCACGGTTGCTCCTGCGCCCTCGTGTACCGCCGGTATGGACTCCGCGACCGGCGCGGACCTGTGCGACCCCGAATCGGTGATGACCACGGCCGTGTCGGTCCTGTACTCCTACCACCCGGCCACCCAACCCCAGAAGGGCGTCGACATCGACTCCGCCGCAACCCTTCTCGACCCCGGCTACATCTCCCGGCTCGGTGTCTCGTACTCCGCCCTCGCCCCCGTCACCGGCAACACCTGGGAGCAGTGGAAAGCAGAACGATCCACCGTGACCGCCGATGCTGCGATCGGCAGCGACGATCACCCCGCCGACACCGACACCACCGTGTCCCGAGTGGTGACGGTGACCCAGACCGTCCACGACGCGGCCGGCGATCCGGTCTCGGCATTGCCGACGATGGCGGTCTACACCTCCGTCACCCGCACAGGACAGGGCGGTTGGGCCGTGAGCGGGGTGAGCGTGCGATGAGCGCCGCCCACCACCACCCCGGCGATTCCCCGGCCCCCCACCCCGACATCTGGCCCGGCGCAGTCCCCCGTACGCCCCTGTGCGCGGAGCATCCGCTGGTGTGGCTGCTCGGCGCGCACGGCGGCGCGGCCGTGTCGTCGCTGACCGCCTCGCTCGACTGGGCCGGTAACGCTCAGCGCCGGTGGCCCTCCGGTGTCCACGGCGATTCGCCGTTGGTGGCCATCGTCGCCCGCACGCACCTGTCCGGGCTCACGGCCGCGCACCGGTTGCTGATGCAGCACTACAACCGCGAGGTCCCCGGCGAGGTGCAGTTGTTGGGTCTGATCACCGTCGCGGACACCGACCGTGGACTGAGCAGTGACCTCAAGCGTGAGCTCGACCGCGTCGAATCCCTCGCCCCGGCGGCGTGGCGTCTCGGCTGGATCGAGCCGTGGCGACACATGCTGCCCGCCGATCTGCCCTCGTGGGGCCCGCGCAGCACCCTCTCCCAGGACAAACGGGCCCGCGCCGACACCACCCGGACACCGGTCGCCCCGATCCGCGACGTCCTGCACCCCGGGTTGCTCGCCGCTGCCGCAGCAGCTCTCGATACCGGGCCACCGCCCACCTGACCACCGTCTACCGGCCCACTGACCGGTTCGGGTTCGACCGAATCCGAACCTCCACCCCTCACCCACCGAAGGAACCGATCATGTTGCTCACCACCCTCACCGCCGCCGCAGACCTCGCCGCAGCAGCCGATATCCAGCCACACACCGATGTCCTCGCCCAGGTCGGCCCCTCCGGCGTCGAGGCACCTCCGGGCGCGGACAAGTACCAGACCTTGATGAACATCGTCCTGTGGGTCGTCGCCGGCGGGCTCGCGTGTGTCGGCGTCGCTGCCGGATTGAAGTTCGCCATCGGCTACCAGGACGGAACGAACTCACGCGGCCAGCAGATGGCGCTCGGTGGCGTCGCGATCGGTGCCGTCTTCTCCGGCACCGCAACGGCGCTGGTCAACACACTGATGTTCTGACCGGACACCGAACAATGACGCTGGCACTGTCCTCCGCAGCCGCCCACGCCTCGGCGTCGCTGCTCGCGGCCATCCCCACCGGCGACGAACCCCGCACCCCACCGCCGGAAGCAACCGCCCAGCTCGAGCAGGTCGGCCGGTACTTCTTCTGGTTCGTCACCGGGGCGCTCTCGATCGCCGGCGTTCTCGCCGGGATTTATCTCGCGGTCGCCTACAGCCGGCACGGGCAGCTCGGAGAGGGCGAAAAACGCGTCGTCGCCGTCGCCATCGCCGCGGTGGTCGTCGGTAGCAGCGGCGCCTGGGCACCCCTGCTCCTGTAAGGCCCTCGGCCGCTCCTGTGACCGCCCCACCTACTTCGAGGAGAAAAACCATGGCACACAACACCGTTCGCCGAGTAGTCGTCGGGATCACCGCTGTCCTCGCCCTCACCATCGCCGGATGCGGCTCCGACAGTGCCGATCCGGACGACGGCAGCGACGACACGCAGGTCGTCGATGTCGCCGCCGTCCCGGAATCGGTGACCTGGACTCCCTACCAAGGGGTCTCGGTGCCCTACAGCAGCATCGACGGCCCCACCACCGGTACTGTCTCGGCGGCACCGACCGGATACAGCCACACCCCGCAAGGTGCGATCCTGGCCGCGATCCAGGCCCAGACCCGACTCGCCCTCGCACCGGATTCGAGCTGGCCGCAGGTCACCGCAGCCTTGGTCGCACCCGGTGCCGGACGAGATGCGTACGCCACCGCACGTGCGGGGGCCTCGATCACCAGCGCCGCCGACCCCGCCACGACCGCCGCGTTCGCCGGATTCCGGGTCCGTGACTACACCGACGACACCGCTGTCGTCGACATTGCGACGACCATGCCGGGCGGGCAGCTGACCTCGGTCCCCGCGACCGTCCTGTGGCGCGGCGACGACTGGAAGCTCCTGCTCCCCGACCCCAGCAGCGACGACAGCGATATCGCCGCCCCGGCCGACACCGACCCGGCCGAGCTGCCCTCTCTCGACGGGTTCACCTCGTTCTCCGCATCCTGACCGTCCACCACCCAGAGCGAAAGGCCCAGTGCGCCATGAAGGAATCCCCGTCACCCGAGCAACCGAACTGGCTCGACGAGCACCCGAAAGCGCGGTGGCTCGCGACGTCACGGACCACCGGCCTGTTCTCGGTGGCGTTCGTTCTGCTCGTGATCGCACTGGTGGTGGTCCTGATCGTCCACGGCCGCGTCTCCGACGACAGCCCCACCGCCGCTCCGCAGACCACGACCGCCACACCGGAACCCTCGGCGTCGACGCAGCCCGACCCCGGCGGGAGCGGCTTCGGGGTCTCGATCGCCGATCCCTTCGGCCGCGAGATCGCCGTCCCCCTCAACCCGCAGGGCCAGATCCTGCCGCAGTCCGACCCAGGCGAGCGGCCACCCTTCGACAAGAACACCCCGGTCCCCGCACCCCTGGGTGTGAAGTGGCAGAAGATCGGCTCGACCGCCGCGCCGTTCTCCACCTCCGACGGCCCGACCCGGATCGAGGGCCGCTACGCCACCGGCTACGCCCACACCCCGCAAGGCGCGGCCCTGGCCGGCTGGCAGATCTTCGCTCGGATGCTGCGCAGCGGCGACGACACCCGCGAGGGTTACCGCAACCACGCCGTCGGCCCGCCCGGCGTCATCGACACCATGGTGGCCAAACTCGCCGCATCGGACGATCCGAACTTCACCACCAACAAGCTGATGTTCTTCCCCGAAGCATTCCGCATCACCTCGTACACAGACGATTTCGCGGTCATTCAGTACGCCACACCGCGCGGTAACAACCAATGGGCACTGTTCCAGCAGAGCACCACCTGGGCCGACGGTGATTGGAAGATCACCGCCACCGAAGCCAAGCCTGTTCTGCCCGAGATCTCCTCGCTGGTGGGGTGGACCCGATGGTGACCACTGCCGCGCGCACTTTGACGCGGTGGACCACCGCGGTACTGGTCATCGCGGCCGCAGTGCTCCTCCTCGGTGCGCCGAGCGCACTGGCACAGCCCGCAGACCCGCCCGCCGACCCGTCTGCGGTCCCGGCCGAGCAGGACGATCCCGGATTCTTCGACGCCTGCGACACCGTCTCCGACGCGATCGACTTCCTGCCCACCGTCGTCACCGACACCGCATGTAAAGGGCTCACCGTGGCCACCGATCCCACTGGGGCCGTCGGAGCGGCCACGTCGTGGGTGGCCGCCGGCGCGGTCGGTGAAGCAGCCGAAGCGTTCCTCGAGGGGTTCGGGCAGGCGATCAACCTCATGTTCACCTGGTGGCTGAACGTTCCGCTGCCCGATCTGGCGAACCCGGAATCGGTCGGTGCGTTCCACGCCTACCTGTACTGGATCAACGCCTCCCTGGTCGCGGTCTCGATCGCAGTGTCGATGGTGCGCCTGGCGTTCGCCAACGCCGCCGCCCGCAACGAACGAGCAAGCGAATCGGCGAAGATGCTGGCCCGCACGGTGTTCGCGACCGCGACCTTCGCGCCCGCACTGGTGGCCATGCACGCCGGATCGGTGGCCATGGGCCGCTGGATCGTCGACGACGCCGCAGGCGGCAACATCTCCGGCGTCCTGGCGAACCTCACCTCGGTCTCGAACGTCTCGGCCACCCTGTCCGCCGGGCTGATGTTCATCTTCGGCCTACTCGGGATCATCGGTGCCCTCGTCCAAGCACTGTTCGTCGTCATCCAGTACGCCCTGCTGATCTGCGTTGTGGGTTTCCTCCCCACCGCCGCCGCCGGATCGGGCACCGCTCCCGGCGACCAGTCGTACAAGAAGATGATCGGCTTCGCCATCGCGACCGTACTGTTCCCACTGTTCTCGGCCTGCGTCTACGCCCTGGCACTGTGGTCGGCCGGCAGCGACGACCCGATGAGCCGGTTGTGCGGAATGGCGCTACTCGCCCTCTCGTGCCTGTGCCTTCCAGTTCTGCTCCGTCTGATCGTGCCCGCCGTCGCCGCATCCGGCGGCGCATCCGGCGCATCCGCACTGGGCGCGATCGGTATCGGCACCGGAGCCGTAGCGGGCGTGGCGATGAAAGCAGCGTCCTCGTCCGGATCGGGCGGAGGCGGATCGAGCATGACCCCGGCCACCGGCGGCCGCAGCAGCGACGCCCCCACCGGAGCGCAGGCCACACCACCACCCTCCGGATCGAGCTCAGGCGCAGGCGCAGGCGGGGTAGCCGGTCGCAGCGGCGCAGCGGGCGCATCCGGAGCGGCCGGAGCATCAGGCGCATCGGCAGCAGGTGGAGCCTCAGCCGCGGGCGGAGCAGCAGCCGCAGCAGGCCCGGTCGGCATCGCCGCCGCCGGAGCCAAACAAGCCACCGCCGCAATCGGCAAAGGTGTCCAAGCCGTCGAAAGCGCAACCGGAGCCGCAGCCGGAGACGGCCACCGCGACGGCCACGGATCGGGCGGTCGATCCGGATGAGACACCGGCGAACGTCCACCCCCACAGAGCCGGACCACCGGCCGCAACCGACCACAGACGACACAGCAGGAGTGAACCGCGATGAGTAACCAGAGCGATGAACGCACGATCCGCACCTACGCCGGGTGGTTCAACGAACGCCGTGTCTACGCGTTCGGTCTGACCCCGGTCGCCTTCGGAATCCTCGGGGCCGTCGTGATCGTGGCGCTGGCGATCATGTTCCTCGTCTCGGTTCTAGCGGCACTGGTGGTCGGCGGTATCGGGTTGCTGCTGTGGTTTCCGCTGACGATCAACGTCGCCGGCAAGTCCGCCTACGAGGCGCTGTTTTTGACTCGCCAATGGGGCCGCCAGCAGCGCAAGGCCCAGCACATCTACCGGGCAGGACCACTGTCGAACCAGGCCGGCGGCCGCGCACGCCTGCCCGGGATCGGAACGGCGATGGAACTGTGGTGGGCACTGGACAAGTTCGGCAACCGCTTCGGCATCGTCCGGATGCTCGACACCCACCAGTACACGGTGGTGCTGCGCTGCCGAGTCGGCGGCGCAGCAGGAAACGATCAGGAATTGATCGACTCGTTCGTCGGATCGTGGGCGAACTTCCTTGCCGCACTGGGCCAGATCGGCAACGTCGCCGCGATGACCGTCACCGTCGAAACCCTCCCCGAGACCGGCGAGCGGGTGCGGGCGAACATCTCCGCGATCTGCGATCCGGACGCACCGGCCGAAGCGTTGGCGATCATGGCCGAACGCCTCGCCGCCGCCGACAACGACGGCCAACGGGTCCACTCGCGGATCTCGATCACCTTCGATTCCACCAGCCCCGCCCAGCGCAAGGACCCGATGATGGCCGCCGCCGTGATCGGCAACCAGCTACCGGTATTCTACCAGCAACTCGCGCACTGCAACGTTACCGCGCTCCCGATGACCGACCACGAGATCTCCGCCGTCGTCCGCCGCGCCTACGCCCCCGAGCAGGAAGCGGACATCGAATCGGCCCTAGCCCGTGGCGATTACGTCTGCGACTGGGCCGACGCGGGCCCGATCACCGCCGAAGAAACCAAAGACACCTATCTCCACGACGCCGGCGCATCGCGGGTCTGGGTCATGCGCACCCCGCCGTCCGGATTTCCCACCGAACGGGTACTGGTCGGACTGCTCTCCCCCAATGCCTCTGTTCCGCGTAAGCGCATCACTTTGATCTACCGCCCCTACAGCCCCGGCGATGCGACCAAGACCGTCGAAGGCGACTTCAAATCCGCTGTCGCCAAGGTCAATACCGCTCGCGGCATCGTCGCCGCCGAAGCCGAGATCGAGATTCAAGCCACCCAGGCAGCACGACGAGCCGAAGCCCGTGGCCACGGCCTGGTGCGTCTGTCGATGGTCGTGACGGCAACCTGCCTCGACGAAGACGACCTCGACGCCCTCGAACCCGACATGAAGGCCCTCGCCGCCGGCGCTCGGTTGAACCTGCGCCCGGCCTACCGCCACCAAGCCGCGGCGTTCCTCTCCGGCCTCGGAATCGGTGTCCTGCTGCCCGATCACGCCACCATCCCCAAAACGCTGCGCGCCTGAACGCCCACCTCACCTAGGAGAATGTCGATGAACAACAACCACACACCCGGCCAACCCACATTCCTCGAAACGCTCGGTGGCAAGGCGATCCCCCTCGGCCACAAAGAAGGCCTGATCGACCTCACCGTGACCGTCAACGGTACGACGACTCGCCTCGATCCGCCGGTGTTCTCGACGACGAACAAAGCCGACATCGTCTCGGGTCGACGCGATCACGCGTTCACCGACGGTGACGGGTTCATGGCCCGCGCCCTGCGGCATCGCCGCGCTACCGAGAACGGGCCACTGTGATGGCCGGTCTGGGCGGGAAGTTCATGCTGCGCAGGAAGATTGCCGATCTCACCAGGGCAAGCGAGCCACGCCAAGCCACCTCAACTCGTGCGGTCACCGACCCGATGCGGGTGGCCCGCGAGCGTCGCCGCGCCGACGCCCGCGCACGAGCAGCAGCGGAGAAAGCCGAAGTACGGGCCGCACGTCTGGCCCGTGACCCCTCCCGCACCGACCGCGCCCAGTACCCGTGGCGCAAAGCCGCTCCGATGCGGGCACGCGGGTTCATCGGCCGCGGTGGTGGCCGGATGGGTGTGGTGGACAGCCCGCCGAGTTTCCGCGCGACAACCGATCAGGCGTGCGGAATGTGGCCGCACTACGTCGGCACCGGACACCCCCAGATCGGCACACCCCTCGGTATCGATCCTGACACCGGCCAAAGCGTCTGCTACGACCCCATTTCCGCGGTCTATCGCGCCCGCCTGCAGAACACCCCGTCGGTGTTCCTGCTCGGTCTTCCCTCCCTCGGGAAGTCGACGGTCGGGCGGATCATCGTCGGAGGTGCGATCGCCCAGGGTCAGATCCCGATCATCCCGGCCGACCTCAAACCCGACCAAGCCAAATTGATCGAGGCCCACGGCGGCAAGGTGATCCGCCTCGGCCACGGCGAGGGCCACCTCAACCCTCTCGCTGTCGGCGCTCTGGGAACCATCATTCCCCTGCTCGACGAATTCCCGGAGATCCAGCGCAAGGTCCGCGCTCAGGTCTTCCAGCGTCGACGTCGCCTGGTGTTGGGGCTGTGCGAGCTCGAACGCGGCGGAGAGCTCAATCAGAGCGAAACCAACGTCATCTCCACCGCTCTGCGTGAGCTCGACGCCGATTCACGGTTCACCGCCGAGCATCCACCGCTGCTCAAGGACCTGTTCGCGCTGATCGAGGCCGGATCGCCCGAGCTGCACCGCAAGACGCTCACGCTCGGCAAGCCCGACCGCTACGCCGAGAAGGTCGAACCGCTCCTCGAAACTCTGATCGCCCTGTTCGACGGCGAACTCGGCGAAGTGTTCTCCCAGCAAACCACCACCCCGATCGACGTCTCCGGTGACCGGCCGCCGGTCGGGGTGTGCGTCGATATTTCCGGCATCGGTATCGACGATCCCAAGCTGGAAGCGGCGATCATGCTCGCCTGCTGGTCCGATGCCTTCGGTGCGATCGAGGCCGCTCACGTCCTCGCGGACGCCGGGCTGCGCCCGCAGCGGCACTTCCTGGTGGTGCTGGACGAGCTGTGGCGCGTCCTGGCCGGCGGATCGCGGATGGTGCTGCGCGTCGACCAGCTCACCCGCCTGACCCGCACCCTGGGGACGGCGCTGATGATGATCACCCACACCGTCAAGGACCTCGAAGCCCTCGACTCCGATGTCGACATTTCCCGGGCCAAGGGCTTCATCGAACGCGCCGGAGCGGTGATCGTCGGCGGACTGCCGACCACGGAGATGGACAAGCTCGATTCCATCGTGCCCTTCACCCGCCAGGACCGTGACCTGGTCGCCTCGTGGTCGACCCCGGCCGGGCACGACGACAGCGGACGCGAGATGTCCCCGCCCGGCCGCGGCAATTTCCTGCTCCGCTTCGGCACCGCCCGCAGCCCCGGAGTCCCGTTCAACACCGTCCTGACCCCCACCGAGAAGCGTCTCGACTACCACAACACCAACACCCGATTCGACAACGTCTCCCACGCGGCGTGAGCCCGAGACAGGAACGCACCCATGACAATTCCGCACTGCCTCGCCCCGTCCTCCTCCTCACCGACCCTGCCCGGCCCCGACACTGCGGTGGCTGCGCGATGAGGGGCCGTCCGTATCCGGCGGAGGTGCGCGAACGCGCCACCCGCATGGTCACCGAGCGCGTTCCGGACTCGCCGTCCCCTTGGGCGGCAATCGAATCCGTCGCCTCCCACCTCGGGCTGCACCCCAACACCGTCCGGCTCTGGTACCGCCAAGCGCAAGGCGTCACCGACGAGCGGCCCCTGCTGCCGAGCGAACAGAACGCCGAAATCACCCGCCTCCGGCAGGAACTCGCGGACGCGCGACGACTGAACGCGGACTTGGTCGCCGGTTCCGCCGAGACCTTTCACCCTACCGAGAGGACGCCACTGTGAGCACAGGACGAGGAGCACGCGGACCCGGAGCAGGCGTCGACCCCACCGTGGCCATGCTCGGTGCGGCCGCGGCGATGGCGATTGCCGCCTACGGCGGTAGCGAGGCGGCGCTGCACCTGGGCAGTCCCCTCTCCGGCGTCGACCAATCCATCCCGGGCAGCCCCATCGCCCTGGTCAAGGGCCTCGCTACCGGGGCGGTGGTCTGGCCGACCGGAGCAACAGTGCTGATGGTCTTCTTCGGCATCCTCGCCCTCGCCGCTGTCGTCGCCGGCACCGCGTGGCTGCTCCGTCGACGCCGCCGGGTGACCCGGGTCGACGACGCCGGCCTGTACCTCGCGCGGCCCCGGGAGGTGGCACGGCTGACCGACAAGAGCTTGCGAGCCGAGATCGCGCGGCTGGGCACACCGTTGACCGACGGTGAGGTGCCGGGCGGGACGCTCGGGCGATTGGTGTTGGGCCCGAACAGATTCGGCGTCACCCTCTACCCCGGCCCCGAAGATGTGTGCACACACATCTGGGGGCCTCGCGTGGGCAAGACGACGTGCGTGATCATCCCGCAAATCCTCGCTGCCCGCGGCGCTGTGCTCACCACCTCCAACAAGCGCGACGTCGTCGACGAGACCCGCGCCTACCGCGCCGAGAAGGGCACCGTGTCGGTGTTCGACCCGCAGGGTGTCGCCCTCGAACTGCCGAGCTGGTACTACGACCCCCTGACCTGGGTACGGTCGGCGCGCCCGTCCGCCACCCGCGCGCTGGCCGACACACCCGGCTCCCCTGACGCAGCCGCCCGGCAGGACGCCCTCGCGGAGCTGCTCGGCTCCGACTTCGTCTCCCGGATGGAACACTCCGCACAGGAGACGAAAGCTGCGATGTTGGCGAACATCTTCGCCACCTCCACCACCGGGGAGAACGCCCGCCGTGATCCGTTCTTCGACCCGATGGGCGAACGGCTGATCACCGGGTTCATCATCGCCGCCGCCGCCGCAGAGCTCCCGCTGCCGATCCTTTACAGCTGGGCCACCGACACGAGCAACCAGCAGCCGGTGCATCTGTTGCAGGAGCATGGGTTCGAGGCGTGGTCGTCCGCGCTCAAAGCGCAGTACACCGCACCGGACAAGCAACGTGGCGGTGTGTTCGCCACGGCCGCCAACATGCTCGGCTGCCTCGCCTACGCCGAAATCCACCCGTGGATCAGCCGCATGGGTGAGCACGACACCCGCCCGGAGTTCGATCCGGACGCATTCGCCGCCGAAGCCTCCCCCACGTTGTATTCGCTGTCGATGGAGGGCGTCGGTGAGTGCGGCGCTCTGGTGACCGCACTGACCGTCGCCGTCACCGACGCACTCGTCGACGCGGCGACCGCGACACCGAAGTCGATCGACCCGCCGCGTCCCGCCGGCAGGCTACGAGTGCCCGCGACGTACGCCCTCGACGAAGCAGCGAACGTCGTGCGCTGGAAGGATCTACCGAACCTGTACAGCCACTTCGGATCTCGCGGAATCCTGGTCTCGACCATCTTGCAGTCCTGGTCGCAGGGTGAGGAGTGCTGGGGCCAGGGCGGGATGCGCAAACTCTGGGGTGCATCGACCGTGCGCGTCTACGGTGGCGGTGGCTCGACACAGGACGGCCGGTTCCTCGACAACGTCTCCGAAGCGCTCGGGGATCACTGGGAGATGACCGAAACCGTCTCGAGCGGCCGCGGTGGCCAGTCCCGATCGCAGCAACGCCAGCAGATCCGCACCTTGACCAAAGCGGACCTCGTGGCCATGCCCGCCGGGCGGGCCGTGCTCGCCGAAGTGTCCAAATGTCCAGCGGCATTGGTGGAGACACTGCCCTGGTACACCGGCCCGTACGCCGAAGAGGTCGCGGCCGCGAAGGAGCGTGCCGGTGAGGACCCCACTGTCGCCGCCCTCGACGACGACCCGGACCCCGACGACCCGACGTCGGTACTGCCCAAACCGGTCACCCGCCTGCCTAGAGGTGTGAGCCTGGAGAAGACCGCATGAGCATCGACGACACCCCACCCGACGACGAGTTCGAGGACACCGAATTCGATATCGCCGACACCGGCGAGCCCCAGCCGGGCGATCTCGACGCGGCCGGAACGACCCAGCCCGACGTGCCGATGGAGATGCCCCAGCAGGTCATCGACGGGGCGGTGAACCGCAGGCTTCGTCAGGAAGCCGACCGGATCGTTGCCGAGCTCTACCAGGCTCGGATGACCCCGGAGCTGACGCAGCAGATGTACGACGCGACCCTGCGCGCCCTGGATGCGCAGATGCTCCTCGACGTCCGCGCAGCCGAGGCTACGGCCGCGGCCGCCGAAGCCGCTGTACGCGATCCCGCAAAGCCGTTCTACCGCAATCGGTTCGAGTTCTTCGAGCAGTTCCTCAGCGAGGTGTACCGCCGGGACGTCGTCAACGGAGGCCAGAAGAAATGGTGCCTGATGTGGTGGAAACACAGCGAAGCAGTCCTCGTCGTCGACGCGTTGTGGCGATCGTGGGAGAAGCTACGCGTCGACCCCGGAACAGGAATGTCGGTGTGGAAGAAAGACCACGCCGACCACCACATGAACGTGCTGTTCGACCCCAACGGCACCTTCCAGGACTGCTCGGTCAAGAACGGCCACCGCCCCCTGCCGCCGATTCCGTCCGATCCGATCCCCGCCGAGCTGCTCGCCGAAGAGGTCGACGATTCCCCGGTGACCGAGGCATGACGGCCGAGCAGCCTGCGGAGCAGGCAATCGCCACCTGGGCGGTCCTGATCGCCAAAGCCGACGCCCTCGACATCCTCACCGACGACGACACCGCCCCCACCACACACACCGAAACCGAGGTATCCCGATGAGCACCGAACACGGCGACATCGGCCGCGAGAGCGGCGCAGTCCTGCGCACGATGTTGCAGGTCGCATTGCAGGTCAGCGAACAGCTCGCCCGCCGGCGCGAACAACGCCTCCGCGAGGCAACCGCCGCCAGCGAACGGCAACGCCACGCCCTCGAGGGACGACTGCGCGCCGAACAGCAGTCGGCCGAGACGGCACTGCGTGCGGTACATCGCGAACGCTGGTGGGCCTCTGCGACGCCGGAGCAGATCAGCGAGCAGGTCCGATTGGCCCACACCTGGAAGGACCGCTCCCCGATCGCCGCAGACACCGCCGATGTCATCGACGAACAACTGCGCGCCCGCTACGGCATCGCTCGTGATCGCGAGAACCTGGATATGGCCGTGGTCAGCATGGCCGTCCAACGCGACATCGAACGTCACCGCGCCCGCGAGGCCGCCGGCGAGCAGTACACCAAAGACGGGTTCACCGTCCTCGAGGAAGAGCCCCGCGGCCCCGGTTTCGTCGATGCGCAGTACCTGCGCACCGGAGAAGGCTTCGACCAACCGATCACCGACGAGCTCGTGCGCCGCGATCCCGCCAAATGGGCGGTACACCTCGTCGACGGACCCGACGGTGTGCCGGTGCCCGAGTACTACTGCACCGACGTGGCCGCACTGCCCGACGTCGACCACGAGCGACCGCAGCTCGCACGGGTATGGGAGGACAGGTACCTCGACAGCGCACCACCGGAGCGGCTGGCCGATCTGCACCACATCACTGCCACCCCTGCCACCGACATCGCTGCCGGCCGCGCTGCCGGGCAGATCCGCGAACGGTTCGGCGTCGACGTCGACGCTCTCGGTAGCGATGCCCGTGCCTCTCTCGGGGCGATGCTCACCGACATCGATGCTGCCCGCCGTGCGCCCGCCGCTGCCGAGAAAGCCACTGCCGCAGTCGGCCGCGAGGCTGCCATCACCGCCCTGATGGACCCGGCCGCTGAGATGGACCGCAGCCAGGTCGCCGCGGCGTGGCAGTGGTACTCCGACAGGCACCCCCGCGAGGCGGAACACCGGCTCTACGGCGGTGTCCCTGCCGCCGAGACCACCGGTGCACCCTTCGAGGCGTATCTCGATCACGTGGCCACCGAATGGGCCGCACAGCACCACCCCGATCTGGTGCACGAGAACCCCTCCGACGACCAGCGCGACGAGCTGTTCAAGGCGTGGACCGAACAGACCGCATCGGGCTACCCGCGACTGGACGACGACGCCACCCGCAGTGTGCTCGGCCCGCCGCCGCCGGTGACCTCCACTGACATCGAGACCGTGGCCGAATGGGCGCGGCACAGGATCCCCAGGGACTACGAACGCTTCACCGAAGGCACCGGGAAGACCAAGGAGACCGGCGAGCTTCATCTGCGGCTACGGTTCGACATCCACCACGCCCAGGAATGGGCGAACGATCACGCCCCGGCCCTCGCTGCCAAGTACGTCCAGGCAGAACAGTCCACTGACCGGCCCGCCTACCTGAGCGCGCGGGAGGAATTGATCGACTCGTGGAACGCAGTCGGACGACCGTTCGATGCGCAATTGGCCGACGAACCGGCCCGCCGCGATGCCCCGGCCCTCGAGAAGGCGGGCGCAGCTGTGTCGGCTGCAGCCGAACCCGGTGCGCCCGCCTACGACAGTGCCGAACGCCGCGAGAAAGAGGCGACCGACCTTCTCGCCGCCGGCGTCGACGAGGAAGCCGTCAACGCCCACCGCCTGGCCGATATCAGCAACGCCAAACCTGCCACCGCCATCGACTTCGACCCAGGCACTGGCAGCCCCAGAGCCAGCAAGGGTGATCGCTCGAAAGGCAAAGACGTCAGTCAGGACCGCAGTAGCCGATAGTCAGCGCCCGCGTGCCCCGTCGACAGCTCTGTCGGCGGGGCACGTCGGTGCGTACACAACATTCGATTCGAACCGAGAAAAGATGGGTGAGGGCAGATCATGATGGTTCTGGCTGTGGGGGTCTACGCCGTGGTCGTTGCGGTGCTCGGGGTAGCGCTGCTCAAACACTGGCGGCGTCGAAAGGATGGCAAACCGGCCGCGGTCTATGCGGCGTTGGGGGCCGGAGTCCCGCTTCTGGCGATGATGGTCGGCGTCGTCGCGATTATCGTGGCGGGCTCGATCACCGGACCCGACCCACGCTATGCCACCGGGTACGTGGTCATCATGGTTGTTGCCTGCGGGTCGGCCGTGGTGCTGTGGACCATATGGGGCTGGGTCCGCACCCGCGAGCATCTGGAAGCACGCAAGGCCGCTCGACAGCTCGGCACCCCGCCGCCGAAGTATTTCTTCGCGCCCTGGGCAGTGGGCGCGGCGGTTCTTCTGATCGGCTGGGGTCTCGGCGTGTGGCTGTCGTCGTACATTCCACGGGGACTGGGTTGGTGGTACGAAAGCCACGGCCCGGTAACGATGGACGAACTGGAACGGATCGTCGACCGCTGGATCTTGGGGCTCGAGATCTACTTGGCGTCGGTCCCGGTCGCTGCTCTGGTTGCCGGGGCTTGGCGGTGGAGACAACGTCGCCGGTACGCAGCCGAACTGCGCGAGCAAGCAAGGAAGCGGCGACTCGGCGAGGACGATCCACGCTGAACCCGACCCTCAACGTTCCAACCCGCGATCGTCGCGGCCGACCTCGCTTCCACTCGACGCTTCGGGACTGCTCTTGCCCGACTCGCCGCGTGTGCGGCGCGATTCGGGGCCGGCCGTACTGGCCTTCGCGATCCGGTAGGCGTTCAGTGTCTCCTCGTCCAACGTCGATTCGTCGACCGCGGTGGCCTCGGTCTGCCGCTCCGGCGGGCGGTGAGTGCCGCTCACGAGCCGGGAGACCCGCAATCCCTCCGCCGCATCGGCCGACAGATCCTCTCGCTCGCCGGACTGAGCACCGGTCGCACCTGCTGTAGGGGTGTGGGGGTGGGCCGCCGAGATGGGCACCTCGGGGCCGACGCTTGCACGTGCCGAGTCGACCCCGACACCGCTGCGCGCGGCAGCGATATCCGGTGCGCCGTACCGCGCCGACAGAGTCGAATGAAGCCCGTCGAGCTCACCGCTACGAACAGCCACCAATGCCTGCGAACGAGCCAGATCATCAGCCGCTCTGTGTGCGTCCGCGAACGCGTCGACCGTCCGCATGAGCTGACGCAACAACAGCACTTGGCTGGCACCGGAACTACGGATCTGGGTCTGCATCAAGATCAACGCGACCCCGCCCGCGCTGGCCCTCTTGTCGACCACCGGTGTGCGCAGGTGCGCCGGGATCTCCGCAGACCGCGCCAACGCCGCCGCCGCCGCAGCCAACGGTCCCGGCGTGGTTTCCACCCGCGACGACCATGCCGCGAACACACCCGCCGTGCGGCCCGCTGCCCGCGCCCACTGAGCGTGATCGTCCACCGGGATCGAGGACAGGTAGCGGTTCCACGTCTCGACGTCGCGAGCGGCACGCGTCATCAACTCCGGGTCGATGTTCGCTCGTTCGCGGCCACCGGTCACCGTCACGGCAGCCCCACGCCGCGATGCGCTCCACTCCTGCTCGGCCGCCGTCGTTGCCGCCGGCGAGGTGTCCCATTCGTCGCGCAGACGAGGCAACGTCAAGTCCTTGGCCAACCGGCCACCGCCGAACCACACCGGCTTGATCCCCGCCGCCCGCTCGGCCTTGCTCGGCGTCGCCGCGACGGAGTATCCGATCACCGAACCCGACGTCGTTCCGGTCGCGTACCGGGGACGCACCAGCAGGTTGTCCCCGCGTAGTCGACGCACGAACTCCGCTTCGGTTTTCGACGCCGTTGCCGCTGCCCGCACACGCCGTTCGATCGTGCGGCGCACCGGCTCCGGCAGTCCTGCCTTCTTCGCCTTCTCCAACTCCGCCGGCGAGACTCCGCGGCTACCGCGCTGCTCCTCCCGCGACAAGAGCACTTCCAGTCCGTGGCGGCGCTCGAGGACGTTGCACGCCTCCTGCGAGCGCGGCCGATCACGGTAGGTATCGACCTTCGTTCCGTCCTCGCGAACCAACGACGCAGCGATGTGAATGTGGTCGTTGCCCTCACCGGACAGGCCGTGTCGCACCGCAACCCATCGCGCGGACGGGCGCGGATCGTCCGGGTTGTCGAAGCCCATCTCCTTCATGAAGTCGGCCGCGATGGCAGCCCACTTCTGGTCCGAGAGCTGGCCCTCCTCCGCCTTGAGTGAGAGCGAGCAATGCCAGACATGGGCGTCGAACTTCTCCGCCGACCGGGCGGCGAGTTTCGTTGCGCCCTCGGCCATACGGGCCTTCACCTTCTCGGTGTCGGCCCACATCACCGTCGTACCGAACTGGCGGCGCGGCATGTCGAGTTGATGCGCCACCGACAACGCCCACTGCTTGTCCAGCCGCTCCCCGACCATCGACGCGTCGACCACACTCGAATGCCCCGCAACCAGGTGCGGATCGGTGTGCTCGTTCGCCTTGCCCGGCCCCTGCAAGTACACCAGCAACCCCGCGGTCTTCGATCCACGGGAAATGTTCGCCATCACCGCGAGACGTCCAACATCGCCGCATCGATCCGAACCAACGTCGCCTGCAACGCCCTCAACGCATTCGACAGCTCTGACGCCAGATCCGAGTCCACAGCACCGGTCGCGTTCGTCGCCTTCGCAATCTGGTTGATGTTGCGCCCGACCTGCCCCACCGACACCGACAACCCATACATCCGATCAGTGATTTCCAGCTTGTCCGCCGGCGGAAGACCGGTCACCGACCCCGCCGCCGTCGGCGTCAACGCCGCCTCCAACAACAGCCGCGGAACCGTCACCCCGAGCACCCGAGCCCGCGCCTGAATCGCAGCCTCTTCCTCGGCCGACGCCATCACCTGATGCGCGAACGGGCGACCACCATCGACGTTCGGCAACCGCCGACGACGCAGCGAGCGAGCGATGTTCTTTGCGGCACTGCCCGCCTTCTTCCCCTCGCTTTGCTCGCTCATCTCACCACCCGCCCTCCTCCTTGGTCACCACCGCACTTTCGGCCCAGCGCAGCGACCCCACACCTGGGGACTCACACGCTCAGTGTGGCAGCCATTCCGGGACCTGTCCAGGAATGGACCTCATTTACCGTAGGTAAATATTAGCTTGCTCCGCCTGGGGCACTCTGGTGGCTCGCGGAGCCTGCGCAGTGGGTCACCAGAAAAGACGCTCAGGACGAGCGCCGCGAGTTCCGATTCAGCGCGCCGAAGGTGCGCGGCCGGCGGTTGTCCCCGGTTGTGGATTCGGACCCGATTGTGGGTGCCTGAGATCGAGCGGAGCGGCCTGGGAACTCTCAGACATCCACATGAGGACGCAGTCCGATCCCCAGTTGGGGGCAACCGCGGTTGGCCTCGATCGAAGGGCAGGACACACGCGCCGGGCGTTCCGACCCGACTGCCTTCGCCACTAATGTCCTCTAACCTGACCGGGTGCAAGGAACAGCGGCGAAACATGTGTTCATCTCCTACGTTCGAGAAGACAACGAGCACGTCGACAAGCTCTGCAAACTGTTGGACGCCGCGAACATTCCGTACTGGAGGGACCGTAAGGACCTCGGACCAGGCGATGCCTGGAAGGCGAAAATTCGTGCTGCGATCGAGTCAGGAACAGCAGTCTTCGTCGCCTGTTTCTCGGATAGCCAACGGAACAAGAGTTCCTCGTACATGAACGAAGAATTGACGCTGGCCGTGGATCAATTTCGGCGCAGACCGCCGAACAAGACGTGGCTGATCCCGGTGCGATTCGATGACGGGGAGATCGACGATTGGGACCTGGGTGCGGGCCGACGTCTCTCTGACTACAACTACGCCGACCTCTTCGGCGACGACTACCCTGCGAACGCGATCACTCTCGTTGCCGCGATCAATGACGTTATCGGCGGTGCGTCACCGGATTCGACTACTGTTCGCGCCTCCATCGAGGAAGCCGAGGCATCCGAGCGCCCCGCAATGCTCAAGCGGGTCACCAAGCAACTCCTACTGGTGCCAGCCAAGCGGATCGAACTGGACGAGTTGCTCGCCGAAGAAGCCACGCGGCTACTCACCCTGTTGCGCGACGAGAATCGCTTCCCGACCACCTTCACAGCTGGCGTGTCAGACAAAGGCGTGGAGCTGCACCTTGCGGAGATTGCCACCGACTACTGGACAGTCATCGAGCCGTTCTGCTGGTCACTGCAGGTCGCTGCCCGCTACGCAGAATCCTCGGACCAACTGACCCTGTGGACCGATACTCTGCGGGCACTACATAGCTACGCGACGGCACCGATCAGCGGCAACACAGCGCTACTGAAGCTGCGGTACATACCGCTCATGGCCGCCGTCGTCACCGCCGCAGTAGCCACTGCTGGAGTCGGCCGGCTGGCCAACTTCCGAGCACTCCTTGTAGATGTCGTTGTTCAACCTCAGAGCTACGGCACCACAGATCCAATCCCACTCGGAAACGCTGTCTCGTTCTACACGCCGTTCACGGAAGCTGGTACCACCGTGGCGAGCATCGTCGCACTCGCTGCCCGCGATACCTACGATCTGACAACGGCCACTGCCGCCCGCCTCGAAAACACGATCGGCAATCTCCGTAAGCCCGCTGCAGACTGGATGTTCGAGGTGCTCCGCCCAGTATTCGTAGACCAGTTCATCGACGACACCGCATATGCACAAGCATTCGATCGAGCCGAGGTGATGCTCGGTCTCTTCTCCCAGGATGTCGAAGCCCAGTCGGCCGCAGCGAACGGCTATCAATGGGCAAATCACTCGTCGTGGTTCGGTAGATCGACATGGCGCAGCGAGCAATCCGGACACTCCCCCGTCGACGACTGTGCACGAGAACTTGCCACCGCCGGCGGTGATTGGCCACCACTCCTCGCCGGACTTTTCGGCGGCAACATCGATCGCGCATCCGCAGCGATAGCCGCGTACTCCGACGACTTCAACAAAGTTCGGTCCCAAGACCGCTTCAGCTGAACAGGCAACAAGAACTCATAGCCAACAGCTCTCGCGGCGCGGCGTAACGAAACTCGGCCAGTCCGCCGAGGACAATCAGCCCATGAAGTTGGGGAAGCTCGTCGGATGGGGCACAGCACTGTGGGCACTACTAGTGGCCGTGGTGTTCCTGTTTCTTCTCTGGCTACAAACCGGCCAGCCATTTCATCTGTGGAAGTTTCTCAGCTCCGCCGAACCTGACCAACTCTTCAATGCTGCGAGAACGGCGGCCACCCTTCTCGGTGTCGCCGGTCTGGGTGGAGCAGCGCTGATTGCATACCGCCGACAAACAGCAACCGAAACAGCACTCGTCGACGAACGAACCAAAGCGCTGCACGAACGATACGGCGCGGGAGCCGAGCAGCTGGGGCACAATTCCGCCGCAATTCGGCTGGCCGGCGTCTACGCATTGGCCTCACTCGCCGATGACTGGCATGCACACCGCGCCGGCACTCGCGAACGACAGGTCTGCATCGACCTGTTGTGCGCCTATCTGAGGTCACCCGCACCCGACGCCGGTACCGGTACCGGTACCGGTACCGAGAAAGACGTCCGCGGCGCGATTTTGGACACGATTCGCCGACGGGTCACCACTCTGATCGGTGCGGCCAGATGGAGGAGAAAACCAGACTGGCATACGAGAAGGTTGAACCTACGCGGGGCCGACCTTGGGGGTGCCGACCTCTCCCAATCCCTACTCGCCCACGCAGATTTCACAACCTCCAACCTGACAGCCTCCAACCTCTCGTACTCGTCGTTCTCTTACGACTTGGTCGAACCAGACCAATTCACAGCCGATCTCCAAGCATCGTTCGCGAACCGTAAGATTCCGCCTCGCCGGCTACGTCCGCGAGATCACGTCACCCACGCAACCATGGTGTGGACATCCTTTGAAATGGCTAACCTTCACGGCGCAGATTTGAGCGCAACAAAGCCGCTGTGGGTGACATTCAACCGAGCCAACATGCGCAGTGCCGACCTCACACAGGCACAACTCGCGACGTCGGACTTCACCGCCGCAATCCTCACGGGAGCGGCGTTCGACGGCGCTCACTTGGCCGACTACCGAAGCGGGGACAATCCCGCTCCCGCAGCCAGATTCGTAAAAGCGACACTTGTCGCCGCGTCCTTTAGAGGCGCTTACGTCGGTCATGCGGACTTCACGGGAGCCGACCTGACCGGGGCCGATTTTTCTGAAGCCACAGGCCTCGAACATGCGACATTTACCAACGCCATCTACGACAAGACAACCAGGTGGCCAGCCGGCTACTCACCTAGCCGTGCGGCTGTACAACCGCATTCACGCAACGACGCGTCTGAGCGCTAAGGTCACGCGAAGGCGTCGAGGTCGAGTGCGATTTCGACGCCGTCCTTTTCGACGACGATCTTCGGGTGCACAGCACCGGTCGCAGCGAGGTACTGCCGCAAAGTCGACAGCAACAGATCGTCCCGGCCCTCGATCCGCGACACCGCACCCTGATTCGTCCCGAGCAATGCCGCCATCTGAACCTGAGTGAGGTTGCCGGCCTTCCGAATGTCCGCCAACCCTTCGGCGTACACCCGGTTCATCGTCTCCCGCTCGGCCGCGAACTCGCGCACCGTCTCCGCAATCGCCGGCTTGGTACGCAACTGCTCGATCCGGTCGTTCGCACGCCGGAACGACTTCTTCTCGCTCATCACTGCTCCCCTTCCGCGGTCTCCCGCAACCAACGCTCGATCGCGACATCAGCCCGTGCGCCGACACCGTCGTAGAACACATCACCCATCCGCGCCTTGTCGGCCGCGAACAACGCCACCACCACCGAACTACTGCCGGGCGGGAACCAACAGATCAACCGCAGCGCGATCTGCGCATCGAACGGATGCGCTGTGCGCCACACCGGAAACTTCTTCGACTGCCGCACCCTCTTGAGGTCCGGCCGATCCTCCAACGGAACACCGTCGAGCTCACGCAACTGCACCAACGCATCGGTCACCCGAGCAAGCACCCGCACCGACGCAGCATCGCCCGCGTCGGCCTTCGCCTCCACGCGATCGAGCCAGTCGAAGAACTCTTCCGGTGCATCAACATCCACCACCCGAGTATACCGCGCACGGCATATATCACGCAAGGCATATCAAGGGTCGGTGAGATGCATCTTCTGGGCCGATTCGATACCGTTGTCCTCGGATATCGGACGGGGTATGAGCCGCCCGAGACCGCGTTGTCAATCAGCGCTGCGCACTTGATGGTGCGCGCGCTGCACGCCGTCTCCGGAAGGTTCCACACATGTCGCTCACCCCTCTCGACCCCACCACCGTTCGCGCCGCCGCACAGGCCGCCCTCGAGACCCGTCTCGGTCTGATCGACGCCATAGTCGCCGCGCAGAACGAGCGAACCATCGCCGCCGCGAAAGTCGCCGAAGCTCAAGCCGCCGAACGCGCCGCTGCCGCCGCCGAGCTGGCCGCGATCAAAGCCGCACTCGACGGCGGCTGGTCCGCCCCCGAGCTCCGCAAGGCCGGACTGAAAGTCCCCACCTCTGCCGTCTCCGGCAAGAAAACCGCGACCACCGCGGCCACCAAGACGGCACCTCGGCCCCCGCGCCTGCAACCGTCGTCGACTCCGGCCAAGACCGAGGACAACGCTCCCGAGTCGACCGGCGGTGAGGTTGAGCAGAAGTCGCCGGATGAGAGCTACGCGAACGCGAGCTGACCGATGACGTATCTGGTCGGCTCGACCTGGGTTCTGGTGTTCGTCGGTGTCGTCGCGGCAGGTGCATCCGGGCTACGCCTGGCTATCGCCGATAGCTGCGAGCCGATGGATCGAACCACCACCGCCCTGTCTGCGGCCGCCGCGGTGTGCGGCCTCGCTGCACCCGCGCTCGTCGCCCTCGCGTAACCGCTTCCTTGCCCGGACCTATCGAAGGCAGACCTTCATGGACACCACCGATCCCCGCTCACTACCGCCGGCCGCAGAGTCCTACTCGGCCGCGCCCTCGACTCGTACGCTGATCGAAGTCGAGATCTCGACCCTCGACCAACACGGCGACCCCGGGTTCGTACACACCCGCGGGCACTTCCACTCCCCCTCCACGGCGGCACGGTTCGCGGTGAGCCAAGCAGAAACCGTCGCGGACCACCGCCAGGTCGATACCGTCGCCGCGACATTCACCCAGACCGTCGACGACTCCCTCTGCCTCATCGGCACACCCGGCGAGATTGCGTGTGCTCTGGCGTCGATGTCGGTCTACGCAGCGGGTGTCCGCTCTGCGGAGCTGCCGCCACCGGGCTACGTCACCACCGCAATCGGGGTTTGGACCGCCACACCGATCGAGCCGCTTCCCGGCGTCGACCCGGCCGACCTGATCGACGTCATTGTGCGCTCGACTCGTCCCGATCCGTTGCCGGACTCGACCACGGTGGCCGGCGACTTCCCCGCTCACTCGGCGCACATCTTCGCCGGCGCTCTCGCCCGCGAGATCACGATGCGCAGCGGTGGCCACAGCGAGGCGGCCGTGAAGACAGTGCCCGGGCAACGCAGGCTCGTCGTCGAACACCCTGTGGAGGTCTACGACGCAGATGCCGCAGCTGTCGCCCGCTACACCCGGATCACGCAACTGCGGGCGAACATCGCGGCCCTCGATCCGGTGGCCGACGCCGAATGCGCAGTCGGCCTCACTGCCGAGCTGCATGTACTGGACAGCCATACCCGCCGGTCGTTCGACGACGAATCGGGCGCAGTGGCGTGATCGATATCCAGTGGCACCTCAGCCTGGTCGGGCACCGCACCGCCGCCGAGATCCCCGGTGTGATCGAGCGCCTGCAGGCGTGCGGGATCACCTCGGAGATCCTCGACAAGGTTCTCAGCGCCCCGGACTCGCTGCTGTACGCCCCCGAACGCGACGGCGAGGACTGGGCGCACGATTACGGCGGACCTACCGGTGCGGCACTGCTCACCGCCGAACTGCTCGCCTTCCTGTCCCATCAGCACCGCCTCGCTGCCCTGATCCATCGCGATCTGATCACCGGGTTGGTGGCCACCCACCCCAGAGACACCGTCGCCGGACATCTCGGGATCGCCGAAGCCGCAGTGGCCCGACTGTCTCTCGTCCCTCCCACCTCGCCGCCCACCGGCGACGCACCGACCGAAGGACCCACACCATGAGCACACCCGACTCCCCCGCCCTGTCCGACCTCGACAGCATCGAACTCGCGGTCCTCGCCGAACTGCGCTCACCGGAAGCGGTGGCCGCGTTCGAGATGCTGCACGGCACCGTTCCGGTGGAGACCGGATCGCGGTTCGCCGAGCTGCTGGCGATCATCAACGACATCTCGGGCCCGAACTTCGCTGTCGACGCATCGTTGAATCTGCTCGACGCGGTGCAGGACTCGGGCGACCTCGCGTTGGTCGTCGCGGCCGCGCCCACGCTCGACGATCCGATCACCGCGCTCGCGCTCGCTCAGCTGTTGCGCACCATCCGCCAGGACTGACTTACGCCACCTGAATCGGTCCGCGAAACATCAGAAAGCCCCGACCACGCATGATGGTCGGGGCTTTCTGCTGTTCGGCGGGAAACTAGTGCTGGGGCCAGCCGCGGACGAGCTTGTCGGTGCTCGCGTGTACGGCGTTGAAGGCGTCGACGAGGTACGTCAGCCACGAGGTGGCGGTCTCCGGGTTCGGGACCAGCGTGGAGGGGACGGCGTTCTGTTCCTCGTCGGAGAGCTCGTTGAAGTCGGCGGGGTAGTCGGTGGTGTCGCCGTCGACGATGTTCGGTGCGCCGTCGATTTCGTAGGTGATCACGAATTGGAGCTCGTGCCGGTCCGGGGCGGTGAACTCGGCCGACAGTGCGAGCTCGCCCCACAGTCGCCGGTCGTAGGTGACGGCCCCGGAGTTGATCGCGGCCTGCAGCAGCCAGTGCGGTGTCCACAGTGCTTGCGGGGTACCGGGTTCGGGCCACTCGAAGTCGTCGTCGAGCACGTCGGCTTTCGCGAGGTCGAGGGTGAGTAGCGGGGCGGCCGGCGCGCGGGTTCCGTCGGCGGTGGGTGCGGTCATGGCCGGTGCCTCCAGGGTGTCGGTATGGGTGTGGGTGACGATGAGGACACCGAGGTCGGTGCCGATGTTCGCACTGTCCCCGAGAGCGTCGAGCAGTCGCTCGGCCAGGGTTGCGGCGTCAGCGGCGCGGTAGGTGCCCAGGGTGCTCCACGTTGCGGCGTCGTACGAGGTTTCCGATGCCGAGCACACCTGCACAGTCAGTGCGCCGCTACCGGTCGGGACGCGCTCGAGGTCGCCGGACGCGTCGACGACAGCAGCGATCTGCTCGCGGACGTGGACGGGCAGACCCGCATCGACAGCGGCACCGGTCGTCGGTGCGTTCGTGCGGTCCGGCGCGTCGTGTGGCGGCCGTTCGGCGTGCTCACCTGTCTCTGTCACTGTCCTCGTCTTTCGATTGTGGCCCGCAGTGCACCGTAGTGCCCTCGGCGTCGTCGACGCGCTCACCGGTGTCCCTGTGGGTTTGTTCAGGAGGTCGGTGGTTGCCGAAAGCTGTTGAGCCGGTTGAATGCTGCCCGTTGCCGGGTGCCGAGTTCGACCATGTAGTCGAACAGGTCGGCTTCGGGTGCTTCTTCAGCGGCCTGGGTCAGTCGCTGGCCGGCGACATGGAAGCTGCGGCGGTAGGACTGGGACAAGACGTTGTCGGCGTAGTGCACGGCGGCGACGGAGTGCGCGCCGGCGGTGACGATGCCCATGAGGCGTTTGCGTAGCGGGGCGTCTTTGGCTCCGTCGGCTCCGGATCGGATGAGTGCGCCGGTGATGGAGGCGAAGTCGTGGGGTTGGCCGGCGGCGATGAGGTCGACGATGTGGCCGTACATGCGCGCGTGCGCGGGATCCTCGAAGTCCGCCGCAGTGAGCGTGCTGATGATCCGCTCGACGTCCCCACCGTCCATGCTCTGGTTACGCACGTCCATCAGGGCGCACAGGAGCATCGCTTCGGGGTCGGTGGCCGGGTCGTAGCCGGGTTCGACCGACGTATCGAGGTCTTGGACGGGTGCGAGGTCCGCGCGTGCCTGCGCTGCCGGGTCGTCGCCGGGTGTGGGGACTGCGCGTAGTGCGTTCATCGTGGGCCTCGTGTTTGTCGGTGTCGGACGTCGTACCGGCGGGAGGTGCTACCGGCTGTGGTGCATCGCGTTGATGCTCAGGATGCGGCTTTGTCGATGTCGTGGTGCTCGCTGTCGGCCCGGTCGGCGTGGCGTGTTGTGGGGTGTTCTGCGGTGAGTTCGGCGTCGATCTGGCGGTCGATGTAGTCGGGGTCGGGGGTGTAGGCGGGTACTAGTCGCATGGTGAGCCTCTTCTGTGCTTGTGAGTTTGTGGGTTTGTGGGTTTCAGGCGGCGGCGAGCTCGTCGAGGGCGTCGATCCGGAATCCGCTCCAGTGGGTGTCCTCGTCGACGTACACGACGGGGGCCTGAAGGTAGCCGAGTTCGCAACTCACGAAGTGGCGAGCGGTGTCGTCTTGCGTGATATCGACGGTCCGGTAATCGAGACCGTGTTTGTCGAGTCGTCGTTTCGTTGCGTCGCATTGCCCGCAATTGGGTTTCGTGTACACAGTGATCGACATAGCTT
This sequence comes from Rhodococcoides fascians A25f, assembly GCF_000760935.2. Lineage (NCBI taxonomy): Bacteria > Bacillati > Actinomycetota > Actinomycetes > Mycobacteriales > Nocardiaceae > Rhodococcoides > Rhodococcoides fascians. Next base: position 160,261 of record NZ_CP049745.1, read on the forward strand.
TTCTCCTGATCGGAATTGCTGGCGTTGACTTCTATTCTACGTCAATAGCGGCGCATACACCAGGGTTAATAGTCTTCGATATCATCCATTCATGTTGCTGCACTTGACGTTTCATTTCTAAATCTGACAGTGCTGCATACTCGTCAGGGGAATTGAAATACAGTTATAGGACACCTTCCCGCCTCTTCTGTTACTGCGTTCTTTTCGCTTCCGGCTGGCGCGAAAAAGAGACGGCGGCGCACGGCGTCGACGGTCAATGCCTGACCGGTGCGAGTGTTCGCCGGGGAGCGCAGCGACTACGGGTCGGGCGAACAGTCGTGCTGGGCCCTGTGGGCTGGAGCGGGAGCGGAGTCAGGGGTTGATCCGGGAGACGACGGGTGATGCATTCTCGTTGCGCAGCCAGACGGACCGAAAAGAACCCTCCCTTGTCGTCGTCAGCGCCGAGCTCGCGGCCGCAGTTGTGCTCGTGCTGGTCGGTAGGGTGCTGGGGTATGGAGCGCTCGCGAATCGAACATGCATTGTCCAAAGCAGTGGTGAACGTGTCCCCGCCGCCGTCGGATCTGGCGCTCGATGCGATCGTGGCCGGTGTGCCGGTCGAGGACACCAGACCCACCGCCGCCGACGTCGACATGGTGTGGCCGGCCGATCCGACGTCCCTCTGAGCGCAGTTCCGCTCTCGGCCTCCCCCTTACCCGACGGCCGCCCGCTCCGCGCAGCCAGGACGCTGCTGGGCGCGTCTGTCGGTGTGAGGGCTCGATGCCCGACACACCGGCCCCGCGCCCGCGACCTGAATTGCTGAGCGTGGCCACCTCGAACCGGCGGCCACGCTCAGCCGCGGCGTCAGGTGTAGCTCTGCACTCTGCCGATGTGGGCCGCGACGTAGTCGGGGGTGATGACTTCGCCGAGCCCTCGGACCTCGGTCGGCTCCATTCCGGCAGCGAGAGCTGCCGAGAGCAGGACCGCCAGTTTCGGCAGGGTGAGGTCGGCGCGGTGGGCGGTGCGTTCGGCGGCCTCGAGGGCTGCGTGCGCTGCTGCGCCGTCGCCGGTGCAGTACAGGAAGTAGGCGGCGATGGTGAGGGCGTTCGCGCGGGCGGTGCCGCGTAGCGGGGCGGCGATGCGGGTGAACGCGTCGGCTGCGTCGTGGTCACCGTGGACGTGTAGAGCCATGAAGGCGTCTCGGACTTCGGTGTGCCCGGTGGCCAGTGCGAGGCCGACGCGGGCGGTGAGGTCGACGCTGGGGATTTCGCGGGCATGGATGACGGCTGCGAGCTCGTCGAACGTGACGGGCAGAAAATCGGCACCCATCGTCGCGGCGGCGGCGAGTGCGAGGGATTCGGGAATCTCGGCGGTGGGGGCGTATCGGGCCTCGAGGTCGGCGCGTGATGCGGCGATGACCGCTCCGCGTGCGGTGAGAGCTGCCGCGAGCGCCGTGGTGGCGGGGTCGGGAATGACGCCGTCGGTGAAGCGGTCGAGGTCGGTGAACGTCGTTCCTGCGGTGAGACTGTAGGTGTGCAGGGCGCGGATCGTGCTGATTCCGCGTGCAGTGAACGCGTCGCGAATCGCGTCGAGCCCGATCAGGGCAGCGCCTGCATGGGCGGTGTCTGCGATCGCGGCGAGGATCACGGCGGTGACCGGTCGTCCGTGGACGGTGTGCCGGGACAGTGGGGTCGCGACGTTGTCGGCTCCGGCCTCGGCCTGGACGGCGGCGATACGGGCGGCGGTGACGACCTCGTGCGAGCCGTTGCCGTTGTCGGCCAGGGTGATGGCGACGACGGAGTTGTCGGGGGTGAAGCCGAGCAGGGCGGGGATGGCGGCGAGGGTATCGGCGGCGGTGGCGAGGGACATACGACGTTGAGTCATGGTGATGCCTTTCAGTGTGTGTGCGGGTTGAGTTGGGGTGCTGCGGTTTTCAGTGGCGCAGTTCGCGGCGTGCGGTACGGCGGTCGCGGCGCGCGCTGGCGCGTTTGACGGTGCGGCGAACTTTCCGGCTGCCGTGGCGGTGGACGATGATGTCGATTTCATCGGCGATGGTGGGGTGTTGTGCTCGCATGACGGTCCTTCCCTGTGGTTAGTTGCTGCGGGGTCTCACCGTGTTCGGGTGAGGTTGCGCAGGAAGCGGCGGATTCTTTCGGTGACGGACGGCGGGCAGGGAACGGTTACGTCGAACCAGTCGATGGTGTGCTCGTAGCAGGTGGGGCAGTCCTCGTCTTCGCATGGCGAGCTGTCGGGAGCGCCGCGTGTGTCTTCGTTGATGCACGGGAGGTCGGGAATGGCACCTGCGGGGCAGTCGTAGTCGCGGCAGTCGCAGAGCGCGCCTGCGTAGAGCCGGGTGTTGTTGTCGCCTAGTACGTCGTGGTCTTCGTGCATGACGGGTCTCTTCCCTCTCGACTGGTGGCCGGACCTGCTGCCCTGCCAATTTCTTTGTGCCGTGGTGGCTGGGGAGAGAAGTCAGCGCACGGGGCCGGAGTGTCAAGGGTCGGGACGAAAAGTTTTCAGCCGGAGGCGTTTTGAAAAGTTTTCGGAGCCCTTGGGCCGGGAGCGCAGCGGACGCCGGCGGTTGATGCGGAGGTCACGGGTGATGAATGCTCGGAGAAGCCACCTACGTCACAAAGAAATTGATTCTTTTCGCTCTTTTGAGTGCGGAGCGCAGCGGAGTTCGTTTCGGTGCAGCCCGTAGGGGTGCGTGTGGCCCGCCAAGGGCCTGCTTGTGAACGTGGCCGGCCCCGGGTGGTGGGACGCAAAGCGCCGCCGGAGCTGGTGCTCTACGGCGGCGCGATAGTGGGGTACGGCTGCGAGGTGATTGTGCGGGAGCGACGGAGGGTGACGACGCTCGGTGTCGCGGTAGCTCGTCGGTGTTGTCTGGGTGGGTTGTCGGTGGGTGTCAGTGTCGGTATGGGTGGTTTTTGTCGGTGTCGTGTTGGATTTGTTGCAGTACTTGGCCGTTGGGTTGGTAGGCGGTGCTGGTGCCGGTGTGGGGGTCGTATTCGATGGGGGTGTCGTTGCCGTGTTTGGTGCGGAGTGTTTCGACTCCGAGGGGTGGGACGTCGTAGGGCCAGCGCCCGGTTGCTTTGGCGAATCGGTCGTATGCGTATATGGCGAGTGCTGCCGCGAGGGCGGGCGTGATGATGAAGATGGTTGCGAGTCGCGCGAGGAGTAGGGCGACGGTGAAGAGGAAGCTGAGGATGCCGAGGGCAAATGTCAGGACTGCGGCGACTGGGTTGGCGGGGTCGGCGTGTTCGAAGGTTCGCAGGAGCCAGTGGCCGATGGTTGGGCCGAGGGGTCCGATTCCGAGGGCGAGGACGACAGTCAGTGCGGCGGCGGTCTTGATGTTGTAGTGGCGGGCGGCTTTTCGTGCGACGGCGTCTTTGCTTTTGATGACGGTGTAGCGCATTGCTGGCGGCATGTCGGCCCCTAGCTGGGTGTCGGTTGTCAGTGGTCGAGTTCGTAGTGTCGGGTGCGGTGTGGGACCAGCGAAAAGCGGATGCCGAAGGGACCTTTCATGACCATCTGCTGTCGCAATTGCACCCATTCTTGGACGAGCTCGGGTGTGGTGTTTCGCGCTGCGTCGTTGCGTAGGTGTTGTAGAGCGGCCAGCCATTTCTGAATTTGCATTTTGCCTGTGGCTACGCGGTGTTGTGCATCAGGTGAGATGGGGAATCTGCTGTCCAGACCCCGTTCGAAGTGGTTTTCGAGTTTGCGGAGGTCTCCGCTGATGAGGCAGTCCAGTTTGTACCAGTCGATCGTGGTCGTCTTCGTCGCTGTGTGGTTCATGCTCGATCACCGCTCGGAGCCTGGGACGTGTTGTTGATGCTGTCGACGATGTCTGTATCTGCCTCATCGTCATTGTCCGATCGGACAATGAGGGAGACCAGTTCTCCACAGCCCGCGGCGAGTGGGAGTACGGATCCGGTGATGAGGAGCGTCCAGGTCATGACGGAGGTGTTGCTCGGGTTGTGCCGTTGGGTCCAGAACGCGGTGGCGGTGAGGGTGATCCCGGCGAGCAGGAGCAGTAGGGACCATCGGGTTGGTGTGGTTAGTCGTTCGGTGTGGAAGGCGTACAGGGCGATTGCTGCGATGACGGCGACGATCAGTCCGGTTGCAAACAGGATCATGTGGTGTTGTCCCCCGGTGGTGGTTGACGTGGGTGGGTCAAGTGTTGCGTGTGCGGTGGTGGTGGAGCTGCGCGGCGTCGGCGATGGTTTCTCGTACGGCGATGGCGTCTGTGCTGGTGGTGGTGCTGTGTGTCCAGAGGGTGTAGCCGCCGACGAGGAGTCCTGCGACGCTGACGCAGGCGGCTGCCCAGAGCAGTGCCGGTGGTTGGTGATCGGTGAGGACGTAGACGGTGTTGATGGCGCTGATTGCTCCCACCAGGAAAATGCTGAAGAGGAGGTTTCGTAGCAGCCGTGCGGCGCGTTGGGCACGGTATCGCGTTGCTGCGTCCAGGTATTCGTCCGCGTGTTCCCGGGTGTAGTTGGTGATCAGGACGTGGTGGAGTCGGTCCATTTCGGCTTTGTCGACCTTCGCGTTCGGGGTGTTGCGGGGGTTCATCGGTCGTTGCTGTCGTCGTGGATGGCGGCTGGGTCGATGCGGGGGTTGTTGCGGTGCGCGCGTTCTACTCGTCTGGGGTTGATGATTTCTATCCAGATCACGGCGGCTGCGAATGCGATGATGACCAGTCCTACGAGGCTGATCAGGAGTGTGCCGAGGCCGATGGGCATGGTCGGTTGGATTCCGCTGCTGTTGGGGTCGTCGTTGCCTGAGTAGGCGAGCCAGAGGACGACGGCCATGACGCCGAGGCCGATGATTCCGGTGACTGCGACGGTTGCGTATTGCTTGCGTGTGTTCATGGTGCTCTCTTCCCCGATCGCTGGTGTGTGGTGGCCCGATGTTGTCAGATGGTTCCGACATTTTCAGTGGCTTCCGCCGGCGTCGTTGGCCGGTACACCCATTTAACGTAGTCGGTTAATGATTGCTCCGCAACCGTTTTGTGTAGTCGGTTAATATGTGTTTCATGGGTCAGCGTGGTAGGCCGAAGTCTGTGGAGCCGATTCGGGATCGGGTTGTGCCGGTTCGGTTTACGGAGGCCGAGCATGGCGAGGTGTCGGCTGCGGCTGCGGCGGAGGGTGTGACGTTGAGTGCGTTTCTGCGGGCGCGTGGTGTGGCGTCCGCGAAGCGGGCCCCCAGGCGTGAGGCCGGTTCGGCGGACGGATAGCGCTCCCGGATGGCTACTGCGGTGGTGGTGTCGGTCATGTGATGGGTGTGATGGCGGCGGCGGGGCACCATTGCCGGTCGAGGTCGAGTCGGCCTTTCTTGTTGCCGGTGGGGATCGAAAACGACACTTGCGCAAGCCAATCGCCGGTACCGGTCCGTGCCCAGGCGTACAAGGTTCCTTCGACGATGCTGTCCATGGCCAAGCCCTCGGCGCGGACTTTCAAAGGTGTGGTGTCGCGGAATCCTCCGCTTCCGGATCGTCCGATGGCGAGCGCGATGTTGACGTTCACCGATTTGGGTGGGTCGACGATGCGGCGGGTGGGTGGTTCGAAGGTGGTGGGCCAGGCATCGAAGATGCCGGCCTCGTTGTCGGTGGTCATTGCGCGACGGCGACGGGCCGGTGGACGGTGAGGTCGTCGGCAGGTGCGGGTGTCCAGCGCAGGCCTGTTTCGCCGAAGGTGGGGGCGGTGAGGGTGTAGCGGCCGGTGCGGTGTGGTGTTCCGCGGCCGTGGACGGTGGTTTCGAGGGTGATGGATTTGATGCGCCCTCGGCCCTGTTCGATTCCGCCGTAACCGGCGACGGTGGAGGCGATCGTGAGATCGGTACCGGGCATGTGTCCATCCGTCAGGACCAGGATGCTGGCATGTCGACGATTCCTGGCGAGCAAAGCCCTTGCGCGCGTTGGGGGTACGTCTCGGCCGTGCACGGTGGTGACGACCAAATCCAGCCCGTCGAGACAGATCGAGGCGGCGTCGAGCGGGTCACCTGCCCCGGGATCGACGAGGTGGACTTTCGCGAGGTCGCCGCCGTGTTCGTGGACGGCGAGCAGGCTCAGTCGGGGTTGGCCGATGAGGGCGACGTGGTGGCCGGCGGCGGAGGCTTCGGCGACGAGGGCGATGAGCATGGACCCGGCGCCGGTGACGGTGACGGCGGTTCCGCGGGCCAGGGCTCGGCGCGGGAGCAGCGCGGCGAGCGGTGGGGGTACGGGCATGGTGCGGAGGGTTTTGCCGCGTACAGCGCCGCTGAGCGGCTCCGGGTCGTCGGCCTCGCCCGCGAGGTCCGTACCACCCGTGGTGGGTGCCGCTGGTTCGGGTGCGGTGATGGTGGGGAGGTCGGTGGGTGCGTGGTCGCGGCGGCCGCCGGGGACGGTGGCCATGCGGCGGCGTAGGACGTCGAGTTGGGTGGCTTTGTCGAGGCCGGTGAGGTCGGGGATGGCGTCGGCGGTGGCCATGGGGATCGACCTTTCGCCGTGCCGGTAGGAACTACCGCCAGAATAGTCGAACGAATGTTCGACTGTCGAACGTGCTGGTCAGCTTGTTCGGCGGGGAACGGAGACGCCGTCGAGGTCGTCCTTGGTGAAGGTCCAGGCGAGGTGCCGGTACCGGCGTAGAGCGTGTTTGACCTGGTCGAGGGCGTGAGAGACGGCCGGGTGGTCGGGGTCGTGGCCTTCCGATCGGATTGCTGCGCGCTCGTCGTCGTCCATGTTTCATTGGACGCACGGGGTGGTGCGGCGGTTCCGGCAACAGTCATTTACTCGAATGACTGGACGAGAAGGTTCGGAGGCGCGGCGGTGGCCGCGTCGACGGGCCGCTTCGAACGAAACAGGGCCGCGCATCTGTGATGCGCAGCCCTGTTCGATGTTGGGTGACGGTGTTCGCCAGTGCGCCTCTCGGCAGATGGCCGCTCGTAGCGGCTGATGGTTGGTACCCGGGGCATTGGGATCGAACGCCGTCAAGTCTTACAACGACAGTGCCGTCGGTGGTATTCCATCCCGTGCGGGAGACAAAAAAAGGGGGGTCCCGGCCCCGTGGTGGGACCGGGACCCCGGAGGGCCTGGCTTTAGTGGGTGCACCAGAAGGACCCGACCGGGATGGCTGCTCCCGGCTGCCCGGCGCACCACCGGCAGGTGGTGTCGTGCTCGATCCGGCCGAGCACTCCCTCGGCCTCCTCGATGAGGAGGGGCAGCTCTGCTGCGCTGGCGAGCGCGAGCGCTTCGGTGGCCCACCGGGCCGCGCGCGGATCTTCGGTGGGGAGCTGAGCGGCATTGCCGATGAGCTCGGTGATGATCTGGTGATCGTTGAGCAGGTTGTTGTTCATGGCAGGGACACCTTCCAAAGGTTCGGATGAGACGTCCCCGATCGACATGACGAGTGCTTCTATCAACTTCGCAACACGTAACAGCGAAAACGTTCGCGAGACAGGCGCGTTGGCGAGCACATACGAGGCCCCACATCGCCCTCACTCAGACGCCGACGTGGGACAATCGGTGTCATGCCTGTCTCTGAGCTAATTCGTCTCGGCACTGCACGACCAATAATCCGTTGGGGCACTTCAGTTCTTCACACCCCAGCCCGACCGGTAACCGATTTCGGTTCCGGACTTCAGGAACTACTGGCCGATATGTTCGCGACCAACACTGCCGCTGATGGAGCCGGTCTGGCTGCACAGCAGATCGGCGTCGATCTGGCGGTGTTCATCTACGACTGCAGTGACGAGGCGGGGCGACGGCAGACAGGCGTGGTCTGCAACCCGATCGTCGAGCTACCAGAACGAAATAGCAGACGGCTCATCGAATTCGGGGAAGGATGTCTGTCACTACCCGGTGCTTATAGCGATCTCGCCAGGCCCGAATTCTCCACTTGCCGCGGCCAGGACCAGTACGGTGATCCGTTCGAACTGACTGCCGGCGGCACCCTCGGACGCTGCTTTCAGCACGAGACCGACCACATCAATGGCACAGTGTTCGGCGACAGGCTTTCGACACGTAAACGCAAGCAGCTCTACCGCGACCACGAAGCGGTTTCCACTCACTATGGGGTGAACTGGCCGGCGACATAGCCTGCATCCGCCAAGCCGTACCACCTGAGCCAGGGAAGCTGGGGCACCAGCTCGAGACTAGGCAACAGCTCGATCGATGACGGTGCCGCCGTCGCTTTGCCGTGGCACCGCTCTGTAGCACTCGTTCGTCTTGAGCATGGCGTAGAGAACATTGCTTCGTCGGCGGGCGAGGCAGATGAGTGCGGCGCGGTGGTTCTTGCCTTCGGCTCGTTTGCGGTCGTAGTAGGTCCGGGAGACGGGGTCTTTCAGTGCAGCGAACGCCGAAAGATACATGGCGCGTTTGAGTCTGGAGTTACCACTGTGTTGCCGATGCTCGCCTTTGATGGACGTTCCTGAACGATGCGTCCGCGGCGCGACACCGGCGTAGACCGCGAGCGCACCTGCGTCCCGGAATCGGCCGATGTCGGTGATCTCGACAAGCATCGTCACCCCGGTCCGCACGCCCACACCGGGTAGCGAGGACAGGATCGGGCCTGCCGGATGTTCGGTCAGGGCCTGCTCGAAGTGCGCGGCCAGGTCTTGGCGCGCAACGCGGACGTCGAGAAGCTGCCCTGCGAGGTGTTTGATGACGACATCGGCTTGTGCGGCGCCGGGCACACTTACGGTCTGTTCGGCGAGTGCACCGATGATGCTGTCGACGACCTTGCTCCACAGCCGGGGCGCGAGAACTTCTGCTTGCGCTTCGATGTCGCGCCGCGATGCAGCCGAGAACCCCACCGGTCCGCCGAACTTAGCGAGCAGTCCAGGTCCGATCGGGCGATGCAGCTGCGCGCCGATAGCGCGTTCAAGAGCCGGGTGCACCGACAACAGGACCGAGCGCAGACGGTTGATCAGCCGATTCTCATCAGCGGCAAGATCTGCATCGAAGCCAGCCAACATGCGGAAACCTTCGACGAGATCGTTGTTCTCACCAATTGGCAACAGAGTGTCCGGAAGCGTGCGGGCCGCGTCAGCGATGATGAAAGCGTCTTTGGCGTCGGTCTTTCCATTGCCGGGATACAGTTCGGCAATGCGTCGCATCCGCAGTCCCGGTAGGTAGGCGACGTCGACGCCGCAGTCGCGAGCAACTGCTACGGGGAGTGCGCCGATGTTGCGTGGTTGGTCGACGATCACCAGCAGCTTCCCGTGACGGCTCAAATCGCTGAACATTCGCCGCATACTCGCTTCATCCTGGTGTATTTCGGTCCCCGCAAGTCGCTCCCCGTCTCGGTTCAGCGCGACCGCGTAGTGGCTGGTCTTACCGACGTCGATACCGCAGAACACTCGGTAGATCTTGTTGTCCAACGTCTCCCTGCCCTTCGGGTTGGTGGTGGTCGTGGCACCGTTCCCGTCACCCACGTTATGCAGACCCGTCGTTGTAGCCATGCCTCTATCAGCGGTGAATCGGTGCCTACCGATCCGGCGGCATCACTCGCCGAGACCTGAAGTCGGCCGGTGGCCTGTAAGCCATACCGGATCGGTCGACCGGCCCCACTGGTCAGGGGCTGGGAAGAAGATAACGGGTGGCCTGTCAACCCCGGAGAGGGAGCTTGCGACCGTGGGTTGACTGGTCGGGGTCCCCGGCATGTCAGACTCGGGCGACTCGTACGACCAAATTGGTGACCCATATGGGGCGGCCCCGGAGGGGACGTGCGACCGCTTGCGGTCGGCTTTCGATGGTTCGCCGATCGCCTACGCGGGCATTCGTCGTCGATGCCCCCGAATCCGTTGTCTCCGATGCTCGCCACTGCTGGGCCGCTCCCGTCCGGACCGGCCTGGGTGTGGGAATGGAAGTGGGACGGCCAACGCGGGGTCAGCGTTGTCGACGGCACATCGCAGGTGAAGCTGTTCTCGCGCAACGGAAACGACATCTCCGCCTCGTTCCCGGACGTGGCGGCGGCGTTGTCGGACACGACGGCGGGTCGATCGGTGACCCTCGACGGCGAGTTGGTGGCACTCGATTCGAGCGGTCGGCCCGATTTCGGGCTGCTGCAACGCCGAATGCATGTCGCGCGCCCGTCGGCGGCGTTGCTGCGGCGACCCCAGTGACGTATTTCGTGTTCGATGTCCTCGACGTCGACGGCGAATCGGTCCGGACGCTGCCCTACACGCAGCGGCGCGCGCTGCTCGAGGGCCTCGGCGTGGCCGACGGGCGCCGGATACAGGTGCCGCCGACCATGACGCGAATCGACGGTGAGACGTTGATGGGCATTGCCGCCGACAACGGCATCGAGGGGGTTATCGCAAAGAAAGCGGAGTCGGTGTACCGATCGGGGATCCGGTCTCCGTCATAGATCAAGGTACCGATCCGGAACACACGCGAAGGCGTGATCTGCGGATGGGTTCCCACGGGCGGCCGCGCCGGCGGGACACTGGCGGCTCTGCTCCTCGGAGCGTACGACGAGGCGAACGAGTTGGTCTACATCGGCCGTGTGGGAACGGGTTTCACCGATCGAATGCGCCGCGAACTGCGGAGCACACTCACCGAGCGCACTCGTCCGGACAGTCGATTGCACGGTCCGATTCCGCCTGCCGACGCAGTCGGAGTGTCCTGGGTGACACCGGAATTGGTGGCGACCGTGGAATACCGCGAACAATCGGCAACGGGACGTTTACGGCATCCCGCATTCAAAGGAATCCGATCCGACATCGCTCCCCGCGATGTCGTGACATGAAAGGGTGCAGCTCACCGCCACATTCTTGGTTACGCTGGCCGTTACCCGAGTTTGTGACAAATGTGTGTGATCGAAAGGTTTTCCGGCTGTGGCCAAACGAGTGACAACCCAATTGGTGGACGATATCGACGGGTCGGTCATCGACGACGAATCCGGCGAGACCATCGAATTCGCGGTCAACGGCGTCGAGTACGTGATCGATCTGAAAGCGAAGAACGCCACCGAGTTTCACAGGAAGCTCGACTACTACATCGAGCATTCCACTCGGGTCGGTGGCCGCAAGCGTAAGCCCTCCCCCGCCGGCGCGACGACGCCTGCGAAGACCGGGACACCGGCCACCCGTGACCCGGCGCAGACACGCGCGATCCGGCAGTGGGCCGCCGACGAGGGCTACGAGATCAGCGATCGCGGCCGCATCCCCGCCGCCATCGAAGAGGCGTACAACGCCGCACACTGACGGGCGGCCGCCTGCGCGTCGTGAGCAGTGCGGTGGTGGGGCGTCGAGCGGGGGAGCTCGAGGGCGGCGGCAGCCCCCTCGACCCGGGCCGGGGACACTTCCCCACCTGCGCTGTTGACCTGGGGTGAGCTCAGCGCGTCCGAACGCAGCGAGAGCGCAGTGATGCTGCTGCTCGTCGGAGCCGCAATAGCGGCGGTGCTCAGCCTCGGCAGTACCCGCACCGACCGCAGCGACGAATGAGGGGTGGCGGGCACACGATGCCCGCCACCCCTTCTCGTTACTGGTCGGCTGCGTTGTCCTCACTGGGGGCAGTGAGGGCGTCGTACGCCTGCTCGGGGGTGAGCATTCCGGCTGCGGCCTGCTCGACCACGGTCAGCACGTGGCCGTGCTGGTCGAGGAAGCCCAGGTAGTTGTCCTGGTTGCCCCAGGACGTGCGACGCCAGGAGTCGTTGCCCTTGCCGCTCACTCGTGCTTCGTAGGCGGCGAGGATCTGCGCGAGCAGGATCACCTGCGCGCGGGTCTCGCTGGGCGTCTTGTCGATCGTGGCGGCGAGCGCTCGCCGCGCGGCTTTGTCCGCGACACCGGGGTATCCGGCGCTGGGGCTCGTGTCGGCGGGCACGGTGACACCGAGCAGCTCCGTGAGGTACTGCGCCGCTTTGTTCTCGGTCAACAGTCCCGGCTCGTCGACGAGTGTTTCGGTGATCCACTTCCCTGCCCCCTTCGGCAGGGTCTTGCGGGTGAGGAACTTCGTCAGCCATTCCTTGCGGACGATCGTCGCGGCGGCGCTGGCCTTGTTCAGTGCGACGGTGCGCCGCCGGGTGGCCTTCTCGGCTTCCTTGGCCGCGAGCGCTGCCTGCGCTGCTTTCTTCTCGCGTGCCTTCCTCTCGGCTGAGGCCTTGTCGTCGGCCTCGTCTGGTTCGCTCGACGCTGCGGCCAGGATCGGCCCCAGTTTCACACCGGCCGCGTCGGGGTCGGCGGTGAAGTACTCCGGCACCCACACCTGGGCGACGGTGACGTCCTTGTGGTGGTGGTAGCCCTCTGTGGCGACGGCTTTCGGGGTTCCTTCGGTGGCCCAGTCGATCGACTCGGACTCGATCACCTCTCCGGTGTCGGTGACGGTGATCTGCTCGTTCGGGGTCAGCCACACCGCCCAGTGCTCGGCTGCGCCGTCGATGACGGCGTCGGTGACCGGGTCTCCGTCTGCGGTCACCAAGTCCTCAGCAGCGACGTAGGGGCTGTCGTAGTCGGGTTCTTCCTCGAGGACGGTCACACCTTTCTCGGCATACGGGGTACCGGCTTCGGCGCGGGCCTTGCGTTCGGCGCGGTCCGCGATCAGCTCCTGCGCGACAGAGTGGAACCACGACCCGGCGTCGAGCAGCCTCTCGACGGCCTCGGTGTCGCCGTCGGCGTCGAACACCGCGACCACTGCCGCCTGCTCGAGGTCGAGCTGTCCGGCGTCAAGCGCCTCGCGAGCTGTCTGCGACCGGCCCGCTGTCCCTGCGGCTTTGGCGGTGTCCCGGTTGTTGTACTGCATCGTCTTGGCGATCTTGGTAGCCGAGAGACCCAGCTCGAACATCGCGGTCACCGCTTTCGCGCGTTGACCGTCGGTGAGCGGTATACGGCGGTCGTTGGTGTTCACCTGCTGCGTGAGGCGTTCGATTTCGCGGTCCTTGGCCTTGCTCGCAGTCGGCCGGATCAGCACCGGCACACTGTCGACCCCGGCTTCGAGAGCGGCGAGGGTGCGGACCTGGCCGTCGATGACCACGATGCGGTCCTCGTCGCGGCGCGCAAGGATCGGCAGGAGCACACCGTGTTCGGTGATGGAGGCGACGACGGCGCGGAACTCGTCCGAGTCGGTGTCGACCTCGTCGCGGACGTTGGGGCCGACTTCGAGGGCGGTGGGGTGCAGGCGGGTGAACTCCTCGCCCGCCCCCACGACCGGCGTGGTGCCGGTCGTGGGGGCTTCGGTTGCGGCGGTGGTGGTTTCGATGCTTGCGGTCATGGTGGTGTCTCTCCCTGGTAGATTCTTCGGTTGGAGACACCGGGCAGCTAGGACCTGTCCGGTGTTTTCTTGTTTTCCGGGCCTGTATGGGCCTGTGGGTTACTGCTGAGCGGTGGCTACCTGGTGGTGGCCTGCCTGGCGTGCGGCGTGGATTTCGGCCTCACTGGCTCCGTTTTCCCGGGCGGTGCACGCCCAGAACGCGGCCCGCTCGAGGTGCGCATCGACGGTGGTCGAATTTGCATCCGCTGCAGCCCGGTTGACCTGCTCGGTGTAGGCGGTGACCTGTGCGAGTGCGTGGGTCTTGACCTGCTCCGGTACCTGACCGATCGCGGCCATGATCGCGGTGTGCAGTCCCACCGTCCTCGGTCCTGTGATGGTGTCGTGCATGTCGCTACGTCCCTTCTCAACTGGTGGCCTGGCCCTTTGCCCTGCCACGTTTTTTCGCCGTTTCTGGCGTGAGGAGAGAAACCAGCGCACGGGAACGACGGGGCAACCCCTCGGCCGGACAGTTTTCGTGGGAGCGCAGCGACTGCTCTACGAAAAGTGTTCGGAGCCTTGGCCGTAGCGCAGCGGAGCGAGGGGTTGAGTCGGCGGGCACGGGTGATGGATGCTCGCCGGTAGCCAGAACCGGAGTGAAAAAACGTCTTTGCTCTTCCACGGTGCGGAGCGCAGCGGAGCTCGATTCAGGGGACGCCCGCAGGGTGGCCGGCACCGCCGACAGGCGGAATGCACGACTACCGGTCGAGGCCGGCGGCGTGGCCACCTCCACCTGTGGAGCTCGCGGCGTGACTGTGCGGGAGCGACGGAGCTCGAACACGCTCGGTGCCGCGGCAGCATTCGGGCGAATTCTCTGGTCAGCGGCACCGAATGTTGACAGACCAACATGGGCGATGTCGGGGCAAGGCATGATGCCGAGGCATGAAGTGGGTTCGTGGTGTTGCGCTGATGTTCGTTGGCCCTGTTGTGTTGATCGTGGGAGGAATTGTGTGGGGTCCGTTGATGGAGTGGGATTTGACTCAGCCGCAGGCGACGTTGATCGCGGGGTTTGTCGCTGGGCCGTTTCTGATCACTGCGGCCTATATCGCGTTTCATGGTCAGCGGGAGAACATGAAGACCGAGCGTGAGAAGTTCAACGAGCAGATCGACGTGCAGAAGAAGCAGGCGCGGGATGAGTTGCAGCTCAAGCGTGATCAGTGGGTGGCGGAGCAGCGGCTGACGAACGCGCGGAATGTGCGTGATCGGGACAGTGCGCTGTTTGCGCGGGTGCTTGCGTTCTATGCCGAGTTTGCCCGTGCGGTAGGTCGGACCAAGCGGGCGATACCCGCGCTGCCGGTGTCCGCCGAGGACAGTAGTTGGGCCATTGTCGAAGCGCACTTGGCCGAGGTCGTCGCGGCATCGAACGACAACAACGACTTCACCTCTGAGCTCCGTCTTGCCGGCTACACGATCTCCGATGTTCCTCTGAATCCTGTCCATACCGCTATGCGAGACCTCCGCGAGTGCCTTCGGACGGCGGTTGCCGGGAGGTGGCAGGACGCGGCTCTTCGTGAGTACGTCGATCCGGTGGAGGGTGAGTTCACGGCCGCATTCGCTGCATTGTCCGCACGAGCTGTCGCGGCGATCAACGAACGCGACGACGATGTTCTTACGCTCGCGAATGCGTTGGAGTCAGTGGACCGGCCTACAGGCGGTGCTTGATCGACCCCTATCGGCTGTCTCACTGTGTGCTTGGTCGATTGTTTGCAGGGCGGTGAGGGCGAGTGCGCGGGCTGCCTGTTCGGCGATTTCGGCGGGTAGTGGTGGTCCGTCGATGGTTCGGATTCGCATGGCTTCGAGTGTGGCATCGGGTACCGACAGATTGTGTTGCGCTGCAACGGGTTGAGGTCATAGCCGCGCGTGCACGGGCTGCCTGTTTGCGCTGTGGTCGGGTTGTGGCAAGTGCGGAGCGTAGCGGAGTTCGATTCGGTGGACGACCGTAGGGTGGCCCGACCCTGTTCCCTCACGTTTTCCCGATCCCAGGCAATGGAGAAGGCCCGCACCCGGTGTGTCGGGGTGCGGGCCTTTCGGTCTACGGGCTGCGGGCCTGTGTCAGGGCTGTTCGGCTGGTGGGGTGGTCGGGCGCCCTTCGGCGGCGTCGCGGATCCACTGGGGTACCTCGAGGCCGTCGCGTTCGTACAGCGCGAGCGATGCCCGTGCTGCTGCCCGTGCGACCTGTGGTCGGGCTGCGGTGGTGCGC
>NZ_CP049746.1 GCF_000760935.2 Rhodococcoides fascians A25f
CCGCACCACCGCAGCCCGACCACAGGTCGCGCGAGCCGCAGCACGGGCATCGGTCGCGTTGTACGAACGCGACGGCCTCGAGGTACCCCAGTGGATCCGCGACGCCGCCGAAGGGCGCCCGACCACCCCACCAGCCGAACAGCCCTGACACCGGCTCACAGTCCGTAGACCGAAAGGCCCGCACCCCGACACGCCGGGTGCGGGCCTTCTCCGTTGCGCAGGGAAGGGTCGGCGGCTCGCGTCGGACCGGGCCACCCTGCGGGCGTCCACCGAATCGAACTCCGCTGCGCTCCGTCCTGTGAAAAGAATCCTTGTTTTCCCTTCTGGCCTTCCGATTTTGACCGGCGGTGACCTCCGCGCAACCGCCGGCGTCCGCTGCGCTCCCGGCCCCAAGGGGCTCCGAAAACTTTTCACAGACGCCTCCGGCTGAAAACTTCCCGGCCCGACCATTGCACTCCGGCCCCCTCATGCCGGTCCAACTCTCCTCTGCCAGAACGGCAAAAAAATTGGCGGGCCGCGAGGTCGCCACGTTGAGCAGGGGAGCGCGAGATGCCGAAGACCACCGCCCAAAAAGCCCACAGCACCACCGACACCGACAACTACGGCGCAGTGGTCACCCACACCACCGCCACCATCGTCGGACGCCAGAAAGCCGTGGTCAACGTCCATGCCGCCGCCACCGACGACGCCCAGATGATCGTCACCTTCAACCGATTGATGATGACCTTCCGCTCCGCCGCCGCCGTCCACGCCTTCATCGCCGGACTAGCCGACGCACGCACCCTCATAGGCCGCATCGACAACCAAGCACCCCAGCCCGGGGGACCGGGCGACGACTACGCCCGCGCCGCAATGTCAGTGGTCTGGATCGCGCCACCGGAAACCGCCGTCACCCCGCGCGAGCAGTACATCCCCGCCCGGCGGCGCACCATGCACTGGGTCGAGGTCCACATGGGACCGGTCACCTGGCGCATCATCGACCGCCTCGGCTACGTCACCATGCTCGACGAGCTCCGCAACGTGCACCGCATGGCCGTCGCGATCTTCACCGACGGCGACCAGTACACGAGCGACCCGACCACCCTCACCGACGCATTCGACGACGCCGAACGCGAACACCAGGAAGATATGGCCGCACCCTGGCGACGACGTTTGTAGCCATACCTGATCCGGCCCCGGAACCCGAGACGGATTCCGGGGCCGAGCTGTATCCATCCACAGGAAACGTCTCTATCCCCAGATTCCGGAAAATGCCTGCGCATCGCGGACCTCGCTGGCGCTCGGTACGCGATGCTGGAAGAACCACGCACTACAGGCCGCCCGGCTCACCCACCCGAAGGAACACGACACCGATGATCACCTGGACCGTCACCACCCGCCCCGACCGCCGACCCGAAGCCATCACCACCGCAGGAGCAGAACCAAGCCTCATTGCGGCGAAACGCGCCGCCGCCGACGCAGTCCGCTACGCCCTCCTCGACGCACAAGCCCACGCCGACACCAGCCCCACCAACACCCCACCGACCTACCTCGTCACCATCGACGGAGCCTGCGCACTCATCGTCAGCCTCGGAGCCTGCCGACCCGCCAATCACACCGGAGTCCTGGACAACCTCGAACACTTCGACGGCACCGCCACCCACCTGCTCTACCTATAGGCAGGCCAAGGGGAGCAGACCTGAAAGCGTTGCGAGAGAACGACTCTGTCGGTCCCCACTGCAATACTCGCCCTCATGCGCATCAGAACACTCACCGGCCCACCGCTACCAGCAGAGATCGCAGCGAACACAGCGCGACTCCTCGCGCTCGTGGAACTGAACAACGCCCGGCCCCAATCGGAACCGAACGCCACGGCCAACGACCGCAGCCGCCACGCGCGACACTGCTGAATCTGCCAACCCCTACAACCAAAAGTCCGGTGACCGTGAACGGCCACCGGATCCTGGTGCTTCTACTTATCAGCCTTAGAACAACTGCAACCAAGCGATCAGCAAGTCAACGGCTCCGTGAACCCACGGACCCACCACATCCCAGACCGCCAGCAGCACTGCCCACACAGGAGACGAAACCTCGTCACCCTGCCACGGCACATCGACACCAAACATGTGGCACACCAGCTGAATCCGCCAGTGCACCTGCGCCAGTATCGACAAGGTCCTCACGGGTCGTGAACCCTTGAACCTCGCGGACCATCCTCTCCAGCCTGCTCGCCCGGTCTCGGACCCATCATTCTTCTCTGCTGCCATAATAGTTTCCTCTCGTTGTGAAATTCCGTCCCGTTGTTGGAGTGATTTGCGCACACGTGTGGCATATCGGCCTTTCGGTTGGATTCTCGATATCTTGGCTCAGCGGTTGCTTCGCCTCCATCAGGGTCCCACATAGAGGGCCTTTTCGCAACCTCTCGAAGAAAGTGAAGTCGCCACATATTCGCAGGTCAAGAGTGGTTTATAAGTTTAATTGCGCACTTATCGAGCGCAAATTATTGTCGGATTAAAAGCAGCGGATATCTCTGATTAATTTCCGAATATTCGCGATTAATTGCGCGGAATAGATAAAGGTTCGACAAAAAATGTATCCAGGGTCTACGAGCTGCCGCGACACCGAGCGTGGCCGGTCTCCGTCGCTCCCGCACAGTCACCGCGCCAGCTCCGCAGGTAGGAGGTGGTCACCCGCCGACGTCGACGAGCGGTCTCGCATTCCGCCTGCCGGCGGTGCCGGCCACCCTGCGGGCGTCCACCGAACCGAACTCCGCTGCGCTCCGCACCGCGAAAGACATCGATTTCTTGTCGCACATCTGGCTCCCGGCGATACTGCATCACCCGTGCCCGCCGCCTCAACTCCTCGCTCCGCTGCGCTACGGCCGAAGGCTCCGAACACTTTTCGTCCCGTACTCGCTGCGCTCCCACGAAAACTGTCCGGCCGCGGGGTTGCCCCGTCGTTCCCGTGCGCTGCTGTCTCTCCTCACGCCAGATGACGGCGACAAGAAATTGGCAGAGCAGGCCGGGGGACCGGTCACGAGGGAGAGGGGCCAGTCATGGCATCACGGACCAAGACCAGCACAGCGGACAAGGCCGAAGCACGCCGCGAGCTGGCGGCATCACTGCACGCCTCGATCACCGACAAGGTAGCCGAGCTGACCAGCTCCGACACGTGGCGCGCGTACCTCGACCACGTGGCCTCGTTCCACTCCTACAGCACTGGCAGGGTTGCCGTATTCGATCCTCCGAATAGCGGGACTCAGGAGTCGCGGTCGGCGGCGTAGTTCGCCCATTGGCCGCTGGCTCGGAGCGTGTGCTGCGCGACGGTGTGTGCGTTCAGGCCCAGCATCGTGGCGAGTGCGCTCGGTGGGAGCTCTCGGGTGAGGTGGGCGATGGCGGACAGTCTCAAGGCCTGCGGACTGATACCGATGCGTCGCAGCCGGTTTCCGAGTGCGGTCGCCGTGAGTGGCATGTCAGCACGGTGACCGGGGAAGAGCCATGTCTGAGGTATCTGCTCGGCGGTTCCTGCGCGTCGTGGTCGGGGTAGTTGCAGTGCGATCTGGGCGAACGGGTCCGGTAGGAGGAGCGTGTCGGCGTTGCCGAGTCGCAGTTCGACTCCGGCGTCGGTTTCGGTGACGTGGGCAGTGGTGAGTCCGGCGATACGGGTGAGCGGTTGGGCGAACAGCGCGATCAGAGCGCCGGCGAGCCTGTCGGCGGGGTCCAGCGACTCGTCGTGGACGAGGCGTCGACTGATCTGCCACCTCTCGTCGTCGCCGGTGGGGACTTCCGCTCGGCCTCGGTAGCTTGAGGGGAGGGTGAGTGTGCGGGGCAGGTGTCTGTTGCGTCGTGCCCACGTCAGGAAGGACCGCACCCGCCAGCGGACCGCTCCGGGCGCGCTGAACCAGGTGTCGATGTCGTGTTGTGTGCAGTCGCCGAGCTCTTTCGAGCGCTGCTGCAGGAGGTCGAGGAACAGTGCCGTTTGGCGGATCTGTGAGCGAGCGTTCTGGGCGCCGACATGGGCTTCTCGTTGCTCGGTCGCCGCGCGCAATCTGGGTAGTACGGCCCATTGTGTCCACCTGGTCAGGAGTGCGCGGTGGTTCGGGGTCAGGCTGCTCAGTAGTTGGGGGAGTTGGGCTTCGAGGCGGCGCAGGTTTCGGTCGATGTCGGGACCGAGGATGCCGGTGGCGACGAGGAGCGAGCGCAGGTGCTCGACCGACTTCGGGTGCGGGAGGGTGTCGAACGAGGTGTGTGTGAGGGCTGTGCTGCCGTCCTGGATGGAGAGCAGCAGTGGTGTGGTGCGGATCAGCCACCGACGGGTGGTGACGGGTTCTGCGTGCAGGAGCGGCTGCCGCAGAGGTGCGAGCGGGCTGTCGGCTCTTGGAGGGATGATCGTGTCGAGGCGGCGGGTCAGTGTGCACCGGTGACACAGGGTGTCGCCTTCGACGCTGGTGAGAGCTGATCCTGTTGCGTCGCAACAGGTGCAGGTGCGACGCGCCTTCTGGCGGCACCACCGACAGGTGTCGTCGTCGTCCAACAGTTTGTCCGGCTTCGTGCAGCCGGCGCACGCACCGCGGTGCTGCGTAGCGCGTTTTCTGCAGCGGTCGCACACCGTCGTGCCGCGAACCTCTGCGGTGGTGCAGATGCGACACCGTCCTGCGATCACCGTCGCCGGATGTCAGCGCGTCGGGGTGTGCGGGTCTTGGCGCGGGTGGTGGCGGCCGCGGTGTCGGGGCGGTGTGTCGATGTTCCGGTCGCGGTCCCGCTGGCGGGTTCGGCGATCGGTTCGATCAGGTCGTTGGGTGTGCAGGTGAGGATGTCGCACAGTGCCATCAGGGTGCGCAGGCTCAGACGTTCGGGTGTCCCGGTGACCAGGCGATACACCTGCGCTTCGGAGAGGGTGATGCCCCGTTCTGCGAGGAGAGGTCCGAGTCCGGTGGTCGCGAAGATGCCCTGGTCGGCCAGGAGGCGGCGCAGGTGCCACTGGTAGTTCAGCTGCGTTTGCGGCATCAGTTCTCCCCGTCGGTGCTCGCGGTGGTGAACGCCCGACTCAGTGCTCGTCGGAGGGCGTTGTTCTTGTAGTCGGTGCCGACGCTGGTGTAGATCGCGGTGGTCGATCCCCAGGAGTGTCCGAGTTGTTGCTGGACGAAGAGGTGATCGAAGCCGTCCTCGAGCAGATGTGTCGCATACGAGTGGCGCAGACAATGCGGGCCGAGGTGCTTTTCGAGCCCGACGGCGTCGCGGTACTCGGCGAACCGTTGGGAGATCGACACCGCCCCCACCCGTGCGCTGCGCTCGGTGGGCCAGAGGGCGAGTTGGTCGGAGTCGTAGAGGGGCCGGATCTCGGTGACCCACTCGTCGACGGCCTCGGCGGCCCACTCCATGGTGGTCAGGACGGTGCGCCGCCGCGGTGGCCCGCCGGAGAGGGCTTTGCCGTGTCGCACCGACAGCGCCCCGTAGCGGCCGAACTCTGCGGCCGCCGGGTTGGCGGTCCAGTCGACGATGTCGAGCATCGAGGCCTCCCGGCGGCGCAGGCCCCAGGCGTAGATCACCTTGAACAACGTCGCGTCGCGATAGCTCGCCAACCATCCCTTGCGGCCGGAGGCACCGACCCGGCTCACCCGGGTGTCGCAATAGTCGAAGAACGCCTGCAACTCGTCGCGGGTCAGCGGCCGATTCCCCGGCCGCCCTTCGTAGTCGCTGCGGTGCACGACCATGTTCCACTCGTGGAAGATCTGCACCGGGTGCACCCCAAAGTGCCGCTCACAGACCTCGTGCCACCGGTAGCGGACGTCGGAGATGTAGCTGCAGAACAGCGATGCCGCCATCTGATACAGCCGCACCGTCGAATGCGCGGACCCCGACTCCACCAGATGCGTCGTCCACTCCTCGACGTCCGCCGACGACCACCGCCACGGGTAGTCGTTGGTGAAGACCACCAACCGGCGCACGATCTGTGTCCGCCGCTCGATGGTCAGGTTCGCGAGCATCCGCGAGCGCTGCTGTTGCTCCCAACCTTCGATCATCGCCGCGAGCACGGTCTCCTCGGGCGCGAGCAGCGACAGACCGTCCCGCATCAGGTGATCAGCCGACCCCTCGGCGCGAGAAGCGCCGGACCCGACGGTGTCCTTGGCCGACATCGCATGAACGTATCATGCATCCAATGCAAGGGCCGTGATGGTGTCGAGGGGATTCGTGGCGATCGGTGGCTCCGCCGGTCAGGAAGTGGTGACGGCGTTTCCGTCACCGTCGACGACTGGGCTCTGGGCCCGAACAGTGTTCGTGGAGAACGTGATCAGGTTTCCGTCGCCGTCGACGGTCGCGAACTCCGTCGTTCCCCAGTCCGTCGCGACGGGATGGCCGGCGTCTGCCGGGTGCAGGACGCCCGCGCGCGAGAGTTCGTCGTACAGTTCCGTGATCTCGTCGACGGTGATGCGGCAGCTGGCCGTTCCGGCGAGGAAGGTCTCCGCTCCGCTGCACACCGGCCACGGCGCAGGGTCGGTGCGGGTGGTCCAACTGTCGTCGTCGGCGGCCCACAGGTGCATCTCGACGTCGTCTCGAGTGAGCTTGGCGAAGGTGGGATCGGAGTACTGCGCCGTGAAGCCGAAGGAGCGGGTGTAGACGGCGATCGCTGTCTCGATGTGTCGTACCGGCAGCGCGGGGACCGCTCTGGACATACCCATGGGCAACCTTAACGCCGACGAGCAGCACGAGGACCGGGTCGAGGCCTCGCCGCAGCCGCGGCGCGCCGTCCGTCCGACGGTTCAGCAGTGGTGCGTCGGGCCGGTGGTTACCCGACCCTCCTGCGCAGGGACGCAGCCACTTGATCGACGGTCGGAAGGCCGGCTGCGCCGGCTTCGGTCCGGTAGATGCGGCACGCGAGTTCGGTGAGCTGAACCGCATCGTCGAAGGCGTCGACGCCGTCGACGAGGATGGTGGGTGAGCCGGCGAACGCAGACCCGGCAGCCTCGGCGGCCGAGGTGATCGGCCGGAACTCGATCTTTATGTCCGGGAGCCCGATCGCGGTAGCCGCCTCGCGGACTCGGTCGGCCGCTTCTCTCCAGTTCGGGCAATCGTCGAAATACAGGATCTCCACCTTCATGGAGACGAGTGTGCCCCTCGCGGGTCCGGATGAGCCGCGATCACGTTGTGGCCACGGCCGGCAGGATCTGCACTCGGGCCGGCGGTGATACCCGTAGGGGGTATGTCTTGGTACGGTGGCAACGTGTCTGACGGTGCTCGGCGACGATCGTCGGCGGCGTCTGCGTTCTCGGTGCTGCGGACGGTGCTGATCGCGCTCGGCGTGGTGCTGATGCACACGACCCTGCCCGTCCCCACCGCCGCGGCCCATGACGCGATGCCCGCACCGGGGCCGGTGAGCAGCGTGGTCGTCCACCACTCTGCTGACACGCCCACCGTCGACGTCGAGACGGTGGCGGCAGATATGTCGTGCCCGAGCGGTCACGACATGGTGCATCCGTGCATCGGGACGGTCTCGTCCTTCTCTGCGTTGTCGGTGCCGACCGGCACTGCCGAGCTCATGCCAGTACTCGACAACGCGTCCGGCCGTGTTGTCGCGATCGTGGCTCGGGCAGGTCGTGCTCCCCCGTGGGCGGTGTACTCGCTGGACAAGTCGGTATTTCTTCGGGTGTGACGGGGAGTCCGGGGCCATGGCGCTCCGGCGGATCGCACGCAGATCCACCTCGTCCTTCGTTCGACACACCTCAGGAGTACTTCCATGCGTATCAACAGAAAAACGACCACTGTCCTCGCTGCCGCGGCGTTCGGCATTACCCTCCTCGCAGGGTGTGGCGACGACGGATCGGGCACGTCGATGGAGGGCCACTCGATGGGCTCGTCCACCTCGATGGAGTCCTCGTCGGCGCAGTCCGCGGATCCCGCCGCGAACTTCACCGACGCCGATGTCATGTTCGCGTCGATGATGTATCCCCATCACGCGCAGGCCGTCGAGATGGCCACCATGGTCGACGGGCGCACGACGAACCCGGAGATCGTCGCCCTGGCAGGGGAGATCGCCGCCGCCCAGAAACCCGAGATGGAGCAGTTGACGTCGTGGTTGGCGGCGTGGGGTCAGCCGGCGCCGTCGTCGGACGCGAGTTCGATGGACGGTATGGATCACGGATCGGGCAGCGGGATGATGACCGCACAGGACATGGACTCGCTGATGGCCGCGTCGGGTGCTGACTTCGACCGGCAGTGGCTGACGATGATGATCGCCCACCACCAGGGCGCGGTCACGATGGCGGAGAAGGAGATCGCCGACGGCTCCAACACGGACGCGGTCGCGATGGCCCGCACCATCGTCGAGACGCAGAACTCGGAGATCTCTCGCATGCAGCAGCTCCTGGGCTGACCGAGAACCCGGCCGGACCCGCTGCCGCGCGGGTTCTGCTCGACGAACGATGCAGCCCCGCCACGATGTCGGTGCGGGGCTGCATCGTGCCGGAGGGGCGCAGGTCAGTCCTGCGGGGTGCCCGAGCCGGGCCGGAGGTCGAGTCGGCGGAGCAGTTGGGCGTTGGCGGCGACGATGATCGTCGACAGGGACATCAGTATCGCTCCCACCGACATCGGCAGCACGAATCCGATCGGAGCGAGCACGCCGGCGGCCAGCGGCACGGAGAGCAGGTTGTATCCGGCGGCCCACCAGAGGTTCTGCTTCATCTTCCGGTACGCAGCGCGGGAGAGGTCGACGACCGACAGTACCGAGCGGGGGTCGTCGCTGGCGAGGATCACCCCGGCGGAGGCGATCGCGACATCCGTGCCGGCTCCGATGGCGATGCCGACGTCGGCGCGGGCGAGGGCGGGGGCGTCGTTGACACCGTCACCGACCATGGCGACCTTCCTGCCCTCGTCCTGAAGGTCCGCCACCCGCTGCGCTTTGTCCTCGGGGCGCACCCCGGCGAAGTAGCGGTCGATACCCAGCTCACCGGCGACCGATGCGGCGACTGCGTCGGCGTCGCCGGTGATCATGACCACCTGCACCCCACGGGCGTGTAGATCGGCCACCGCGGCGCGGGACTCGGGTCGGATCTCGTCGGCCAGTTTCAGTGCTCCGATCACGGCGGCGTCGGCGACGACATGCAAGATGATGGCCCCGTCCCGCCGCCACCGATCGGCCGCGTCGAGCTCGGAGCGGTGCTCCTGCTCGAGCATCGCCGGACCACCCACCCGGACGGCGGCGTCGCCGTCGACGACCGCGGACACCCCGACTGCAGGGGAGGACCGGAAGTCCTGTGCAGACGGGATATCGAGTCGGCGGCTCTCGGCGGCGGCGACGATCGCGCGTGCCAACGGGTGCTCGGAGTCCGCTTCCGCGGCGGCCGCCAGCGCCAGAACCTCCTCGACGGTGCGTCCGTCGACGGCCTCGACGTCGGTGACGGCGGGTTCGCCGCGGGTGAGGGTGCCGGTCTTGTCGAACAGGACGGTGTCGACGGTGCGCATCGACTCCAACGCGAGGCGGTCCTTGATCAGTACGCCGCCGCGGGCGGCGCGTTCGGTCGCGATGGACACCACCAGCGGAATTGCCAGGCCCAGCGCGTGGGGGCAGGCGATGACCAGGACGGTGATCGTGCGCACGACCGCATCGTCGGGGGACCCGAGGAGAGTCCAGGCGGCGGCGGTGAGGACGGCGGCACCGAGGGCGAACCAGAACAGCCACGCCGCGGCGATGTCCGCGATCCGCTGGGCCCGCGAGGTCGAGTTCTGCGCGTCGCTGACCAGGCGGCGGATCCCGGCGAGGGTGGTGTCCTCGCCGATGGCGGACACCCGCACGCGGATTCCTGAATCGGTGGCGACGGTGCCGGCGACGACGGTGTCCCCGTCGCTGCGGCGCACGGTGCGGGACTCGCCGGTAATCATCGACTCGTCCATGCTCGCCGCCCCGGAGACGACGACACCGTCGGCAGGGACCCGGCCGCCGGGGCGCACGACCACCACGTCCTCGATCTGCAGTTGCGCCGGATCCACGGCGGTCACGTCACCGTCGGCGTCGACCCGCTCGGCGGTGTCGGGCAGCAACGCGGCCAGGGAGTCCAGTGCCGACGTCGTCTGTGCGAGCGAGCGCATCTCGATCCAGTGCCCCAGCAGCATGATCACGATCAGCAGTGCCAGCTCCCACCAGAAGTCGAGCTGATGGTCGAGCAGTCCGACACTCGCGCCCAGCGACGAGACGAAAGCGACGGTGATCGCCAGCGCGATGAGCAGCATCATTCCCGGTGTACGGCTGCGGATCTCGCCGACCGCGCCCGTGAGGAACGGGGAGCCGCCCCACACGAACATGACCGTGCCCAGCATGGGAGACACCCACCCGATCCAGGAGCTGTCCGGCAACGAGTACCCGAGGATCATCGCGAACATGTCCGACGCTGCGATCACCGGAACCGCCAGGACGGCCATCACCCAGAACAACCTGCGGAACTGGGCTGCATGATCGCCGTGGCCGCCGTGGCCGCCGTGGCCGCCGTGGCCGCCGTGGCCGCCGTGGCCGCCGGCCATGCCGTGATGGTCGTGATCGTGCGAAGTGTCCGTCCGAACGGTGGTCGGTGATGACTCGATCATGTCAACTCCTCGATCTCGAATGTGGTGCTGTGCAATGACTTGGTCGGTCGGCGTGCCCGGAAGTGCTGCGGTCCTACCGCATCTCTGCTGTCGGCTACCAGCCGTGTCCGGCTTCCTACATACCCCTAGGGGGTATGTAGATCAGACCATACGCCCCTCGGTCGGCTGCGGGAAGGTGCGTCGTCTCACTCGGACTCGATTCCTGCACGCACCGGATCGTGCAGCCGATGCAATTCCGAACCCTTCTTCAACAACGTCCTCTTGATCCTCAGCCAGAAACCAGAGGCTACGCAGGTTGCCGGATTCCGTGCCTGGCAGCAACGCGGACGGCAGGTTCGCAAGGGCGAGAAAGCGATCCGGATCTACGGCTACAGCTCCCGCACCGTCACCGAGACCGACCCCGACACCGGCGACGAAGAAACCCGCAAGGTGCCCACGTTCCCGATTCTGTCGGTGTTCGACCACTCCCAAACCGACCCGATCGAAGGACACCCCCAGCCCGAGAAAATCGCCCAGCTCCTCACCGGTGCCGATCCGGACGCGATCTACGACCGCGTGGCAGCGATCATGACCGGTCGCGGATGGACCGTCACCCGCGAGGCGATCACCAGCAGCGCGAACGGCTACACCACCACCGACGGCTCACACCGGATCGTCGTCGACGCAGCCCTCGAACCCGCAGCGGCCGCGAAAACGATGATCCACGAGGCAGCGCACGCGATCATGCACGCACCCGAACTCATCGGACCCGAAGCCCGAAAGGACCTGCACCGCGGCCGCATGGAAGTCGAAGCCGAATCCGTCGCCTACGTCCTGGCCGGGATGCTCGGACTCGACACCAGCGCCTACAGCGTCGGCTACATCGCCGGATGGGCAGCAGGAGACCTCAAGCAGGTCACCGCCACCGCGAAAGCAGTGCTGACCGCCGTCCACGAGTTGGCCGACGCCCTCGATCCTGCCGCCGCCGAGTCGGACGACGGCGAGGGCACCGGGACCGGGCAAGCCGCATAGGTGCACAGGGAGGTTCGCCGGCCGAAATGTTCCGGCCGGCGGATCAGGCCACCTGCGGTGTCCACCGAATCGAGCTCCGCTGCGCTCCGCACCGTGGAAGAGCGAAGACGTTTTTTCACAGCGGTTCTGGCTCCCGGCGAGCATTCATCACCCGTGCCCGCCGCCTCAACCCCTCGCTCCGCTGCGCTACGACCGAAGGCTCCGAACACTTTTCGTAGAGCAGTCGCTGCGCTCCCACGAAAACTGTCCGGCCGCGGGGTTGCCCCGTCGTCCCCGTGCGCTGCCTTCTCTCCTCACGCCAGAAACGGCGAAAAAACGTGGGGGAGGACGCAAGACCGACCCGGCACGAGTTCCGAAGGGCAGCAACAGTTATGACCGAGACCACGAACACCGAGACCGCTACCTGCATCGCGGACGGACCCGACTGCACCGGCGACGTCGAATACCGGGACGCACTGTCCGGAACCGGAGTAGCGCACCCGAGATGCGACAAGCACTGGCAAGACCGGCTCGGCCTCGAGGACGACCTCCGACGCCGCTACCCGGCCCACGCACCCGCCGACTTCGACCCCACCTACGCAGGGGAGCGGTGGGACGAGGACTACTGATCCGCCACGCCCACCACCGATCGACCAGACAGAGGAGCAAAAGTCATGACCGCCAACGACAACGACGACTACTGGACCATCTACGACAAAGCCCTCGACGCGGCCGCCGAATGCCGGAGCGTCGAATCCCTGATCGACACCCTCAACCGCTACTACCCGCCCTCGTCCGGC
>NZ_CP049747.1 GCF_000760935.2 Rhodococcoides fascians A25f
TTCTCAGTGGTGGTCATCGTGGGTCCTCCTGCTCGTTCTGGTTGTCAGTGTCCTCGGTTTGTGCCGGTGACGCCAGTGCTCGCCACAACGCCCGGGTCGCGACAGCGCGCAGGACGTCTCGTTCGGTTCGGGTGATGAGCGGCGAGTCGGTCACCGGTGTGTAGATGTCCCAGCCCAGGGCGGCTTCGGCCTCGTTCTCGCTGGTGGTGCGTTCGAGGCACCAGGTGATCCGCTGCCAGGCTTGGGCGCGTTTGTCGGCCACGGTGCGTTGACGGACGGTCAGGGCGACGCCGACCACGGCGAGGACGCCGACGATCAGGGTGACCCAGGCTTGTGCGGGCATCAGGGGCGTTCCTTCCAAGTGGTGCGAGGTTGGTTGCCCCGGTGCCGTCATGCACCGGGGCGGTCGTTTACCGGCGTGAGGTTCCGCGGACGATGTCGCCTTCGATGTAGGTGAACCCGTCTCCGCGGCCGTCACGGAGCGCGAAGTGGTAGTCCGCTTGGACCCAGACGGTATCGAAGTGTCCGGCATCGGTGAGTGTGCCGAGTAGGTCTCGGTCGGCTCCGTTGGGGAAGAACGCGAC